>NZ_ADXM01000016.1:0-14127 GCF_000179255.1 Synechococcus sp. CB0205 | reverse complement strand
TCGCTTGAAATCGGCTCTTCTAGCTGCAAAATACCAATCCAAACCGGATTCAACCAGGTTGAACATTGACCAGGCTTCATCATCTATTGACCTCTATCGTCCATGCAAAAAATATATTGGTAAGATCATGGGAAGAAATCCCTCGATCATGACATCCGATTACTCTGATACTGCTTCTGGAATTGTTGGAATTAGCTATGTGCGGTCTGCGGATGGAAAACAGTTTAAATATGAGTGCAAGTCTAACGGTCGCCAGATAGTTTGGCGTGGAGTTGATTTATTCAGGCCAGGTGAAGGTCCTGGAAGATGGAGAGATGAGGATGCCGCTTCAGTACAACTATTTCAGTAAAGCCTGAGCTTTTATTTAAATGCCTTACCTAATCATTTTCCTGGTTGTGGCAGTGGTGTTCTATCACTTCTGGCCATATATTTTGCTTGCTGCAGTATGTGCAAGTGGGCTCTTGGTCTACGTTCAGCATAGCAGGAGGGAAAATATTCGCACTATTGGCGAGATAATAAATACTGTTGGGGATCGCTACAAAGGTTCTTACTTTGTAGGAGATTCCCGGTCTTTGCATGTTTGCCAATTCTCTGATCTGCTAATTCTAGGAAGGCCAGGGGCTGAGTATGTTGCCGTTCGCTTTGACTCTATTTTCGGGGACGAATGCTTTTCTGATGCAGTCTATTCGGGTTACAAGAGTAAAGTCGAGTACTTCAACGCTTTTAAAATCGATTCGTTCCCTGCTGGCTATTCCAATGAAGGACTCTGTATGTCTATAGATAATCTATTCGCGAGCCGCGATCTCACTCGGCTACCTTCTGATTCATTGGATGCAAAAGTCTGTTCAATTATTTATGATAATCTTCCTGAGGCTGAATGGGCCGATAGCTCTTTGAAAAAGATCTATGAATCAATTCAGCCCTTGCAGTATGCATACCAAGTGTCTCTCACTAATGAGTTGCTTTCTTCCAATTCAGGCATGTTGAAGCGTGCATTGACGGCGCTTGAAGCCGAAGCTAATGCATTGACGGACTACGGCAATGAGTTATATGTGGCCATACATAAATGTTCTCAATTCCTTGCCATTCCCAAGCAGCTTCGCAATGCTACTGAATGCGATGTCGATACTCTGCAGATTTCAGCCAAGAAGAACGATATGCGGGCGAGCTTCGCAGAAGTTCTTGCCATTAAAAAAGAATATGACGATCTATGCATTTAGCAAGCCAAAATCGGCTCTGCCTTTAATTAGTCTTGTTGCTTTCTGGCAAGAGCACTGTTTGCCAGCACCTTTTTTGAAATTTCCTCTTGGCCTTTGTATGCGTGCACATTGATACAGTTGTGGATATCCTGCGATATCTTTTGATCGCATGGGACCCTTATTTAGTATTTAATGACGGAGTTACTGCTCCCTCTCCTGATTAGATCTATACGCGCAAGAATTCTTTTCACCTGAGTGGCGCTCAGAGTCTGCCCGTTGCGGGTCGTCACTCCTGCTCCAGCAAGTGCGGATGCCATTTCTCGTAGTGTGGCGTTGTTGGCCACCATCGCTTCAAGAATCGGTCGAAGCCTCTCGGCTTCATTGGCAGCTTTTACTTTCGCCGCCTCATTACTTCTGATTGTGCCAGCACGTATACCTCCGAGCTTCACACCACGTTGTTTTGCTGCAGCTAATGCTTCTTTTGTTCTCTCACTGATACGTCTAGCTTCGAACTCAGCTACCGATCCCATTACTGCAAGAACCATCCGACCAGCAGCAGTGGTTGCATCAACATCGGGCAGGTCGCAGAACAGGAATCCACCCATTCCATTTGCTGTGGCTTCACGCGTCAGACGCAACAGCAGCTCAGCATCGCGGGCAATGCGATCAAGCTTTGCAACGGCTATCACAGCCTTCAATCTTCGGGCCTCGGTTAGCGCTGCTGTGAGTTGCGGGCGATCAGCTTTTCGCCCCGATTCCACTTCGACAAACTCGGCTACAACATTGGCACCGCGTTCTGCAGCGAGCTGCAGGACCTTTGCTTGTTGAGCCTCAAGCCCTAAGCCGCTGACCCCTTGTCGTGCTGTAGAAACGCGGTAATAGGCGATAAGGCGCACGAGAGTCCAAGGATGTAGCTAGAGGCTACCTTCGTTGAGGGTGGTACGCCGGTTTGCGCCACGCCTCAGGGACTGAGCGTCCGCATGAGCTGCGGAGGGGGCGCAGGTATCTCATGGAACACTAATGACGCAATAGGATCACTCTGCTTAGTTGTACCTCCCTATGTATTGCAAAGGAGCCGTAATCGGTTGAATTCTCTTTTTCCCTGGTAACAGCCTATATATTTCTTCTCGCGAAGGCGCCTAGCACTTGCTTAGATTTCCCGCCTGCGACCGGTTCGCTTCTGCCCATTTCTTCATCTGTGGATTAGCAAGTAGGTATTGTTCCCACTTTTCTTTGCTTGAGGATGTCGCATTGGGTTCGAGCTGTGCAAGGCCAAGCTCATCCCTTACGATGTTTACTTCCGAAAGCGCTTGCTTATATTCCTTGACCTCAGCAGTTCCTCTGGAAAGGTCCAAGGTTGAGCACCAAGGTTTTCTCGTATTGGTCACTTCAATTTGTCTTTCGAGTGAGTCTAGTCGAAGTGTCGCCTTTTCTAGCCCCGACTTGTATAGGGGGGCAAGTTCTGCCTTGCTTCGTTGGGCCCCAGAATCTAACCCTGTCGAAAACTTGAGCAGCTCGATAATTGGCTTTGAAGGTGTCCCGGAGTAGAAATCTAATCTTTTTTATTGCCATATTCATCTATATAAGACACTTGGTAATTCATGATTGAATAGTTGCGAACCATGAAAGGTGCGGCAAGCAGCATTGGCCAGAAAAACAACGCACCACCTGCAACCGCTCCAATGGCGGCAGATGAGTCCGTTCCGCTGGCACCCTGAATAACTTTCCATTCAACGACCTCTTTGGTATTTATGCTGAGAACCTCTCGTTTACTTCCATACTCAATTGCCTTAATTGTGCTTCCATCTTGCGATGTTAGCCTGATGTAAATCGTCTTTCCTGTCTTAGAGTCGAGCGTGCCAAGATCCGCAGATTCAAACGGATAAGTGGGTTCTGATAAGATTTCTTCTTTTTCTCTCTTTGCCTTCGCATCTTCAGGATTCTCACATTGAAGTCTTTGCTCTGAAGTTAGGCCACGCTTTGGAGGATACTTGCAGAAATAAGGCAGTGAAGAGCTTCCAGCTAATGCAGTCGCTGTTGTCGTGCTTAGGATAGAAGCGAGTCCAGCGGCAATAACTTTCCTCATCTTGTAGACTCTATCTTCGTCGATCCTATATCTCAGGAGTTGCTACTCAGGTGATTTGTAGCTATTTCTTAATCCCGATGGCTTCGCTTCGTGCCTATTCCTTTAGCCCTCAAATACTGAGTCTTCCGTCGCCCAGACATAGTGTTTTTGGTGCGTAATGAGTGAATGCCCCATTGCTTTGCAAATCCTATGTACCGCTATGCCTTCTTTATGTGCTCGATAAGAGTAAGAGTCTCTGATGGCTCCCGGTTTTAGGTGCTGACCTTGGTCTGTGTATTTCTTGACGAGTTCTCGCCAGTATTCAAGCTTCGATAGAAGAGTATTCCAGGCGCCGGGTCTCGTGTCAGGTAGTGCCAGTCTCTCTGTCAGCATGGCTTCAACTAAGTCGTCCCATGTTGCACCTTCGGGTGCTAAAGGGAATAACCAGCGCGGTTGGGTTCTGTACGCGCCAGAAATCTTTTCATTTCGACACCACATTTGAAAGCCGTGTTTGGGGTGCTTCTTGGCAGTACAGAGCCAGGGTTCTTCCCGTCTTAATCCGTACGTGCTTGCCAGGGCAACGTAGTTCTTCCATCCTTCTCCGTTCCTGGTTAGGCCGACTTCTTGCGCTAATTGAGTAATCTCAGTGTCTTCGAGGATTGCCAACTCTCTCGCGGCTTGTGGTCTCCCTCTGATCTCTTTAAGCTGCTCTCTGGTGAGTGACCAACTTCTCGACGAAAGGCCATAGTTGTTGATGGAAAAGTCAAGAAAGGCTTTTATGGCGATGAGTGCTTTCTCGCTGCTTCTGGGGCGATCCTTCCATTCTCTGAGCACTTTCTGTGCTAGTTCAACCGAGTTCCTGGGCGCTTTCGTTGCTTGCATGGAAGCCGCAGAAAATTCTAGGTAGGGCCTGTAGTCCTCGTTCCATGTCTTCTCTTTAATCTCTAGACCTGTTGTTGTTTTCTTTTGCCTGAAAGCTTCTATGGCTCTGTCCCACTGAACTTCCTCCTGTGGTGCCAAGTTGTTGGCGATCTTGGCTGCGTCTCTGATGTCGTGTCCATCGGTTACAAGAGTGTAGATATTCCTTGCTCGGCTTACCACGTCGCCAACGTTCCTTCTGCTCCAGTCGAAGGGAAGTGTTGTCGAGCCGTTGAGTCTCTCGGTACGTACCTCTAATCGGACTCTCCCTTTGTCCTCCCGTACTGACCATCCCGTGGCTGTAGAGCTGCGAACGGACGCTCTAAGACCCCTTTCCCAGTCACTTGCGTTGCGGAGTCGGGGCAAGGGTTGCAAAGTGGCGTCATTGGCATTTTATGCGCGCAAAAAGCGCGCAAAGGTGTCCCTTTCTGACGTGCCATGGCAGCCACTGGCACGTCAGAACTCAGTCATAGCCTGGTTTCCTTTGATCAGGAGAAGCCTTAGAATTTGCCTTACAAGCAGGATGTCGCTGGTTCGAACCCGGCACCGGGCATCACTGCACTAGTGGGCTGAGGACAGCTCCCCGCCGCGGCCGCCGGCCTCTTCCGCCACACCGATGCGGGCGAAGAGATCGGTGCTTTCTTGGTTGAGGTTGATCACCTCGACCTGGCTGCCGCCGAGCTTGAGCTTGCGGATGACCTGATCAAGGGCGGTCACGCCGCTTTGATCCCAGATGTGGGCCTCGCCCATGTCGATGGTCACGCGAGCGGGATGTTCGTGCAGCTCAAACCCCTGGCGGAAGTAGATGCTGCTGACGAAGAACAGCTGACCGCGGACGCGGTAGATGCGGTGCTCGCTGCCGCTCTGCTCACTGCTGACCTCGATCACCTTGGCGACCTTGCGGCTGAACAGGATCCCCGCCAGGGCCACACCGGAGAGCAGGCCCACCGCCAGGTTGTGGGTCAGCACGGTCACCACCACCGTCAGCAGCATCACCGAGGTGTCGCTCTTGGGGATGCGGCGGATGCTGCGGATCGAATCCCAGTTGGCGGTGTTGATGGCGATCATCACCATCACCCCGACCAGGGTGGCCATGGGGATCTGATTGACCCACTGGCTGGCCAGCAGGATCATCGCCAGCAGGCTCACGCCCGAGGTCAGGGTGGAGAGGCGGGTGCGGCCGCCATAGCCCACGTTCATCACCGACTGGCCCACCAGGGCGCAGCCGGCCATGCCGCCGAAGAACGAACTGACGATGTTGCCGATGCCCTGGCCGCGGGCTTCCTGGTTTTTGTGGGACGAGCTGTCGGTGACGTCGTCGAGGATGTCCTGGGTCAAGAAGGTCTCCATCAGACCCACCAGGGAGATGGCCAGGGCGGTCGGCAGGATCAGGCCCAGGGTGCCCGTGGTGAAGGGAACCTGCGGAATGCCGAATTGAGGAAGGCCGCTCGGCAGGGTGCCGAGGCTGCTGACCGTGGGCACATCCAGGCCCATGCGAATCGAGATCCCCGTCGAGATCAGGATCGCCACTAGGGCCGATGGCACGACCTTGGTGAAGCGCGGCATCAGGTAGATGATCACCAGGGTCAGGGCCATCAGGCCCCAGACCGCCGGCAGCTGCCCCGCGGTCACCGCCACCTTCTCGGGGTGGAAGAAATCAAGGCCGAGCTGAGGAAGCTGGGCTAGGAAGATCAGGATTGCCAGGGCATTGACGAAGCCCGCCATCACCGGTTGCGGCACGAAGCGCATCTGGTGGGCAAGCCGTAGATAGCCCCAAGCGATCTGCAGAACACCCGTCAGGACACCGGCTGCCAGCAGGTACTGCAGGCCCATGCCTTCGCCGAGGGCGTTGCCCTGCTCCACCAGCCCGGTCATCAGCAGGGCGGTGGAGCCCGTGGCCGAGGTGATCATCGCGGTGCGCCCGCCGAAGACCGCCAAGGTCACCGAGAGCATGAAGGCGCCAAAGAGCCCCACCCGCGGATCCACGCCGGCGATTCCGGAGAAGGCGATCGCCTCGGGGATCATCGCGAAGGCCACCACCAGGCCCGAGAGGATGTCCCGATGGGGTTTGCCCCACCATTCTTTGAGGGCGAAAGTCATAGGGATCGGCGGCGGCTGTCGTCTGGCGTTCCCTACAGGGAACCGCCCGCTGGGGCCGACCCTATCAGTGCTGCACTGACCGACCTGAGGCGTGCGCAGGCCTCGACGTCCAGCGCTTGAGGGGGCATGCGGCAGCTGGTCGGATAGCCCCGCAGGTTCCCGAAGCCACCTGGTCCGTAGAACACCCCGGCCTTGGCCTCCGGCGCGGTCGCGGCAAAGAGCTGAGGCAGGGCCCCCATGGCGGCGCTCTGGAAGAGCGGGTCCATCAGGCGGTAGGCCAGGCCTTCGAGCTTGGCGTTTTTTGAGGCCACGGAGGTGGGCTGCAGGTTGGTCCGGGCCAGGCCCGGGTGTGCCACCAGCGAGAGCACGCTGGAGCCCTCCTGCTCGAGCTGGCGTTGCAGCTCCAGGGCCGTCATGGCGTTGGCGAGCTTGCTTTGGCCGTAGGCATCCCAAGGCCTGTAGCGCGTCTCGCCCTGCAGGTCATCGAACGCGATCCGGCCGAAGTAGGCCGCACCGGAACTCACATGCACCACCCGTCCACTGGGGCTTTGCTTCAGCAGGGGCAGCAGGGCCTGGGTCAAGGCGACGTGGCCCAGGTGGTTGACCGCGAATTGCAGCTCGAAGCCCTGGCGGCTCAGGGTCCGGGGCGGCGCCATCACTCCGGCGTTATTCAGCAGCAGATCCAGCTGCTCCACCTGGGCGGCGGCCCGCCGCACGCTCTCCAGGTCCGCCAGGTCCAGTTCCAGCGGGATCAGCTCTCCGCCGGTGTCCGAGCGCAGGGCCGCGGCGGCGGCGTTGGCTTTCTCCAGGCTGCGGCAGGCCAGCAGCACGCGGGCCTCCTTGGCGGCGAGGGCCCGGGCGCTCTCCAGTCCCAGGCCGCTGTTGGCGCCGGTGATCAGGGCGGTCCGCCCCCGTTGATCGGGAATCTCAGCGGCGGTCCAGGGCACGGCGGGGCGGGGCACTACGGCCCCAATCGTCTCGCCCGCAGCTCCAGCACCGTGGGTCCGACCCAGAAACTGCCGGGATCCGAGGCGGCCGCCTGGATCTGCCCGAGCGCTGCGGTTTGGTCCGCAGCGCTCCAGAGCTCGAGGCGCTGCAGCTGCAGCCCGTAGACCGCAACAAAGCGCTCCAGCCACTGCGCCGCCATCGAACCTTGGGGACCGAGCACGGGCAGTGGGCGCAGCTCTTCGATGCTCCAGCCCCGAGCCGTCAGCAGCGACGGCAGCCTGCGGTTCACATCCGGATCACCGCCGGCCGCGCGGAAACTCCGCTGGCAGGCCTGGCCAAAGCGAGCAATCGCTTCGGCCCCGGGGTGCAGGGCGAAGGTGTCCCAGTGGACGTACTCGTGGAACAGCACCTGGCCGCCGGGGCGGATGCATTGCCCCAGGCCCGCCAGGAGCGGTTCCAGGTCCGGCAGGAACATCGCCAGCCAGCGGCACCAGGCGAGATCGAACTGCTCTTGGGGCCAGGGATCCTTCAGCAGATCGTGTTGGCGGACCTCCAGCTGATCGATGCCGCTTCGGCGCGCCAGGGCTTGGGCCTCGGCGACGTAGTCAGCGCTGAGCTCCAGGCCCAGGACACGGCCACTGGGTCCGACGAGGGCAGCGAGATCGGCTGCAGCAAAACCTGGACCGGCTCCGAGGTCGAGCAGGTGCTGCCCGCTGTGGATGCCGGCCCGAGCCCAGGCGGCTTGGCTGATGGGAGACCAGAGCTCGTGCTGAAAGCGCAGGCGCTCCAGTTCGCTTTGGTGGGTCCCCAGGACGTAGTCCGAGGCCATGGCCCCGCGGCTCAGTCTTCGGGGAAGAGCAGGGAGGCGAGTTCGTCGGGATCCACGTCGTAGACGCGGGCCAGGCTGGTCTCGATCGCAGCGGTCACCTCGCCGGGCAGGAAGCGCATGGCGCTCAGGGCGTCATCGGTGATCTCGTCGCTCAGAAGCTTCTCGCCGCCGAGCTTCTCGTCATTGATCACCGCCATTACCCAGCTCTGGTAGGCGTAGACCAGATCGGCAAACTCCAGATCGGCGTCGTTGAAGTCGAGGGCCATGGCTCGGCGTTCACTTGACCGCAGTCTGCACACCGATGGGGAGGATGGATGTCATGACAACTGCATCTCCTGACCCACTGGCCCTGCAGGCGACCTTGGTGGATTTCGCCCTGGCGGAGTTGGTGCGCCAAAACCGAGAGAGCTTCCAGCCCCTCTGGAGCAGTGAGAGTTGGGCGAAATTGCTGATCTGGATGGCCCTGAACTGCGGCTGCAGCGGCGATGAGGAGGGTCTGAAGACCTTCGCTGAGGCCCTCGGTGCGGTTCAGACCGGACGGATGCGGCGGGTGTTCTTCGAGCGGGAGCTGGGGGATCTGGAGCTGCAACTGATGGCCGATCCCGCGGAGCAGCAGGTGCTGGTGCTGCCCCAGGGCCCCGCCGATGAGGTCCTGGAGCCAGGGCGCATCACCCGCGCCCTGGAGCGCGTTGGGCTGACGGAGCGCTTGCCCGCGGATCAGGAACGGTGGCAGCGTCTGGACGCCCTTGTGGCCATTCCCTGGCTGGAGCAGGCTTGATGGAGCTGATTGCGCGCTACAGCAACCCCGGCTTTGAGGCCCTCTCCGATGGGGTAATGGCCTTCTTTGAGCGGCGCGAGGACCTGCAGCGTCCCGGTGTGGCGTTTGGGCCCGATGGGGCTGAGCCCGCCAAGGTCTCGACCGACATCAGCCTGGTGGCGATCGATCGCTCCGACCCCGAGGCCTTTGCGCTCGCGGAGGTGATCCTGCGGGGGGTGACGGCCGGCCTGGAGCGCTACCTGCAGGATCGTCCCCTCTTCCGGGACTGCTGCCCGGATCAGGAGCTCTTCGTGAACCCGATCTTCAACCTGCAGCGCTATGCCCCCGGTGAGGGCTTCAAGCGCTGGCACTGCGATTGGACCATCAGCGATGAGGCCACCGAGCCGGTGCATCGCGTCCTGGCCTGGATCCTCTATTGCAACAGCGTTGAGGAGGCCGGCACGGAGTTCCATTGGCAGGAGCACCACGAGGAGGCCCAGCGGGGCAAGCTCGTGATCTTCCCGGCCGGGCCTTCCCACATCCACCGGGGCCGGGTCAATCAGAGCGCGAGCAAGACCATCGCCACCGGCTGGATCAATGCCGGCAGCCGGGAGGCCTATCTCAAGCGCCTGGCGGCGGGCTGAGGCCCCGGCGGCCCTTTGCGAGCATGGGGCGATCGCCTGATCTGTTGACGTGACCGACGCCCTGCCGAAGACCTATGACCCGGTAGGCACCGAGGCGCGGTGGCAGAAGGCCTGGGAAACCCAAGGCGCATTTCACCCGGACCCCAAGGCCCCCGGTGAGCCGTTTTCGGTTGTGATTCCACCGCCGAACGTGACCGGCAGCCTGCACATGGGCCACGCCTTCAACACGGCCCTGATCGACACGATCGTCCGCTTCCAGCGGCTTCAGGGCAAAAACGTGCTCTGCCTGCCCGGCACCGACCACGCCTCGATCGCCGTGCAGACGATCCTGGAGAAGCAGCTCAAGGCCGACGGCAAGCGCAAGGAAGACCTCGGCCGCGAGGCCTTCCTGGAGAAGGCCTGGGAATGGAAGGCCCAGAGCGGTGGCACGATCGTCGGCCAGCTGCGCCGCCTCGGCTACTCGGTGGACTGGCGCCGGGAGCGCTTCACCCTCGACGCCGGCTGCAGCGAAGCCGTGATCGAGGCCTTCAACCGCCTGCATGAGCAGGGGCTGATCTACCGTGGCGAGTACCTGGTCAATTGGTGCCCCGCCTCCGGTTCAGCCGTGAGCGACCTGGAGGTGGAGATGAAGGAGGTGGATGGTCACCTCTGGCACTTCCGCTATCCCCTGAGCAGCGGCCAGGGCTTCCTGGAGGTGGCGACGACCCGCCCGGAGACCCTCCTGGGTGACACCGGTGTGGCGGTGAATCCCAAGGACCCCCGCTATGCAGAGCTGGTGGGTCAGACCCTGACCCTGCCGCTGGTGGGCCGGGAGATTCCGATCGTGGCCGATGACCACGTCGATGCCGAGTTCGGCACGGGCTGCGTGAAGGTCACCCCCGCCCACGACCCCAATGACTTCGCCATCGGCCAGCGCCACAACCTGCCGCTGATCACGGTGATGGCCAAGGACGGCTCGATGAATGAGGCCGCCGGTCGCTTCCAGGGGCTGGATCGCTTTGAAGCCCGCAAGGCCGTGGTTGCGGCGATGGAGTCCGAAGGCTTCCTGGTGAAGGTGGAGGACTACCGCCACAGCGTTCCCTTCTCTGATCGGGGCAAGGTGCCCGTCGAGCCCCTGCTCTCCACCCAGTGGTTCGTCAAAACCGAGCCCTTGGCGGCCCGCTGCCGCGAGGCCCTCGAGAACGCCGATCCCCGCTTTGTTCCGGAGCGCTGGAGCAAGGTCTACCGCGATTGGCTCACGGACATTCGCGATTGGTGCATCTCCCGCCAGCTCTGGTGGGGTCACCGCATTCCCGCCTGGTTTGTGGTCAGCGAGACCGGCGGTGTGATCACCGATTCCACCCCCTATGTGGTGGCCCGGGATGAGGCCGAAGCCCAGAGCAAGGCGGATGCCCAGTTCGGGGCGGGTGCTGTTCTTGAGCAGGATCCGGATGCCCTCGACACCTGGTTCTCCAGTGGTCTCTGGCCCTTCTCAACGATGGGTTGGCCCAATCCCGAGGCGGCTGACCTGCAGCGCTGGTACCCCACCAGCGTGCTGGTGACGGGCTTCGACATCATCTTTTTCTGGGTGGCCCGGATGACGATGATGGCCGGCGCCTTCACCGGCCAGATGCCCTTCCAGGACGTCTACATCCACGGTCTGGTGCGGGACGAGAACAACCGCAAGATGAGCAAGTCGGCGGGGAATGGCATTGACCCGCTGCTGCTGATCGAGCGCTACGGCGCCGATGCCCTGCGCTTTGCCCTGGTGCGTGAGGTGGCCGGTGCTGGCCAGGACATCCGCCTGGACTACGACCGCAAGTCGGACACCTCCGCCACGGTGGAGGCCTCACGCAACTTCGCCAACAAGCTCTGGAACGCCACCCGCTTTGCCCTCATGAACCTGGGTGGGGAGACCCCCTCCAGCCTGGGTGAACCGGATCCCGCGGCCCTGCAGCTGGCGGACCGTTGGATCCTCTCGCGCCTGGCCCGGGTGAACCGCGACAGCGCCGAGCGCTACGGCAGCTATGGCCTCGGCGAGGCGGCCAAGGGGCTCTATGAGTTTGCCTGGAATGAGGTTTGCGACTGGTATGTCGAGCTGATCAAGCGCCGCCTGAACCCGGGCGAGAACCCCAGTGCCGAAGCCCTGGCCGACCAGCGCACGGCCCGCCAGGTGCTGGCCAAGGCACTGAATGAATTGCTGGTGATGCTGCATCCCCTGATGCCCCACCTCAGCGAGGAGCTCTGGCATGGCCTGAACGGCGAGCCCGAAGAGACGTTCCTGGCCCTGCAGCCCTGGCCGGCCCTCGACGTCTCGGCCCTGGATGACGAGCTGGAGTCGTCGTTTGCCGAGTTGATTGAGGCGATTCGGGTGGTCCGCAACCTGCGCGCTGTCGCCGGCCTCAAGCCTAGCCAGGGTGTGCCGGTGCGCTTCGTCACCGGTCGCTCTGAACTGGCCTCGGTGCTGACTGCCGCCACCGCCGACATCACTGCGCTGACCCGCGCGGAGCAGGTGGAGGTGCTGGACCCGGCCGCCGCCGATGCCAACCCTGCCGCGAAGGCCCTGGCCGGTGTGAGCGGTGAGCTTCAGGTCTTGCTGCCGATCGACGGACTGGTGGATCTCGAGGCGCTGCGGGGCCGGCTGGAGAAGGACATCGCCAAGGCCGAGAAGGAGATCAAGGGGCTCTCGGGTCGCCTCTCGAACCCCAACTTCGCCTCCAAAGCCCCACCTGAGGTGGTGGCCGAGTGTCAGGTCAACCTGGCGGAAGCCCAGGCCCAGGCCGATTTGGCCCGCAAGCGTCTGGCCGACCTCGGTTGATGGATTGGCAGAGCTCGCTTCCGGTTCTGCAGTCCCCCGCGGGGGCGCTGCTGTTCATCCCCCTCTATGGGATTTGGGTGACGCTGTTGCTGCCGGGGGTCTGGGCCTCGATGCTGGCTGGAGCCTTGTACGGCACCTGGTGGGGCAGCCTGATCGTCTTCGTGGGGGCCTGCCTCGGGGCTGAAGCGGCCTTTCTGCTGGGACGGACCTGGCTGCGGGACTGGGCGATGCGCCGGCTGGAGGCCTTCCCCAAGCTGCAGGCGGTGGAGCAGGCGGTGAGCCGCGAGGGCCTGAAGCTGGTGCTGCTGACCCGCCTCTCGCCGGCGTTTCCCTTCTCATTGCTCAACCTGGCCTATGGCTTGAGCGAGGTGAGCCTGCGCGACTACACGATTGGGCTGATTGGGATCATCCCCGGCACGATCCTGTTCTGCGGTCTGGGGGCCCTCGCCGGTGACGTGGCCCGCTTCGGCGAGGTGCTGAGCGGCGAGGCGGATCCCTTCACCTGGGCCCTGCGGGTGGTGGGCATCGCCGCGACGGTGGCCTCGGTTTGGCTTGTGGGCCGGGCCGCCCAGCGGGCCTTAAAAGCAGCTCAGCCTTCCGACTGATCCGGCAGCGGCCAGTCGCGCAGCGCCGCGATCAGCACGAACCAGGCCAGGCGCAGCTTGGCGAGGGGGCCGGGGCGCGCGGCGAGATCGGCGAACTTGGCGCGGCCGCATTCGGTCTTGATCCAGCGGTAGACGGCGGGTTGGCTCATGGGGCAAGCAGGGCTTGGAGGCTGGCTTCATCCAGCACCGGAATCCCGAGACTCTCGGCTTTGCTCAGCTTGCTGCCGGCTTCCTCGCCCGCCACGACATAGCTGGTTTTTTTGCTGACCGAGCCGGTCACCTTGCCGCCCGCGGCCTCGATCAGGGCCTGGGCCTGACTGCGGCTCAGGCTCGGCAGGGTGCCGGTGAGCACGAAGGTCTGGCCGGTCAATGGCGCAGGACCGCTCGGCTCGGGTTGTTCCTCGTCGCCGCTGGCCAGGCTGAAGCCCAGGCGCTCGAGGCTGGTCAGCAGCTCCTGGTTGGCACCGGTGGAGAACCACTGCTGCAGGCTCTGGGCGATCTCAGCGCCGATGCCATAGACGGCGGTGATCGCCTCGGGGGTCTCGGTGGCCGCGGTGGATAGGTCCGCTGCACTGGGGAAGGCCTTGGCCAGGGCCTTGGCGTTGACCTCGCCCACATGGTGGATGCCGAGGCCGTAGAGCTGGCGGTGCCAGGGCTGTTGTTTGGAATCCGCCAAGGCGGCCACAAGGTTCTCGGCGCTCTTGCTGCCCATGCGCTCCAGGCTGCAGAGCAGGGCGCAATCCAACCGGTAGAGGCCTGCGATGGAGCCCACCAGGCCCCGGTCCACCAACTGCTCAATCAACTTGCTGCCTAGGCCATCGACATCGAGGGCGCCTTTGCTGACCCAATGGCGCAGGGCGCCGCGCAGGATCGCCGGGCAGCTGCTGTTGACGCAGCGGGTGGCGGCTTCCCCTTCTTCGCGGACGAGCTCGGAGCCGCACTCCGGGCAGGTGTGGGGTAGCTCCAGCCGCTCAGCGGCAGCCGGGCGCAGCTCCGGCAGGACCCGTACGACCTCGGGAATGATTTCGCCGGCCTTGCGAACGACGATCGTGTCCCCGGCGTGGAGATCGAGCTCCAGCAGTCGATCGGCGTTGTGCAGGGTGGCGCGGCTGACGCTCGTGCCCGCCAGGGGTACGGGTTCAAACTCCGCCACTGGGGTGATCACGCCGGTGCGGCCCACCTGGCAGCTGAGCCGCAGCAGTTTGCTGGGGGCCTCCTCGGCGGGGTACTTCAGGGCGATGGCCCAGCGCGGGGCCTTCTGGGTG
>NZ_ADXM01000017.1:0-6355 GCF_000179255.1 Synechococcus sp. CB0205 | reverse complement strand
TGGATTTGATTTGGCTTGCCATCCACTATCAAGAGGACTCCTACGCCTTCGTCTAAATCGATGTTGAGGTTGTATTGGCTTGAGAGCCCGTCTGCAGGTAGGCGATCTGATGGGAGATAGGTACCCGCACGCTGTGCGTTTTCTAGTGCTACTTGCAAGTATCCTTCTTCGCCTGGTTGCTTGGTCCACCGCCAGAAGCCGCGTCTTGACTCAACGGCCCCTGTGACTGAATCAGCTTTGTAGAACGCGAGGCCATTTGCATTGCTGCTTAGGCGTTTGATGGATACGTTCATGGCCTTCAGCGGTCGTTTACGGTTGGCGCCCTAACGATTCAGTTTATGGATTTACTAAGGGTTGAACACTGTTAATCCATGAAGATTCTTTGTTGCCTTTTCGCTGCATTTTGATTAGCTCTTCCTTCTGAATCAGCGATCCAGCAGGAAAAGCAGGCTGCGCACCACCTTGGCCGCCAAGACGCTGCTGACCCCGGTCGGGTCGAGCATGGGCGCCAGTTCCACCACGTCAGCGGCCACCAGGTTGTGGTGGCGTAGCTCCTCCACCAGGGCGGCGAAGTCCCGCCAGAGGAACCCTCCCGGCTCCGGGGTGCCCGTACCGGCCATCACCGCGGGGTCAAACCAGTCCAGGTCAACCGTGAGGTGGATCGGTTTGCCCCGTAGGGGGATGAGCGCCCCGGCCATCCGCTCGATGGCGACCAGGCGTCAGGTTTGGTGCAGTTCGCTGAATTCCTCCATCGCGTGGGCGCGGGCAGATCTCTCCAGATTTTCGCACCGCCGGGCTAGGCCTTGAGGGCCTCGATGAGCTCAGGGCGGCTGTGCCAGCTCCAGGGGCCGCCGGTGACGGCGTCGATCTGCAGCTCCCGGCGCAGGTCCTCCAGGTTGCGGGGCATCAGAGCTTCCCAGGGCTGGGCAAAGAGGGGTTGGGCGTTGGCACCCATCTCCAGCCCTTCACTGATGCGGCCAAAGGCATAGGCCGTGGTGTGGGCCTTGTCGGCGTGGCTTTCCAGCTCGTCAATCGGGGTGTCATCCCTGAACCAATTCAGCAGCAGGGACATCAAGTCGGTGAAGGCCAATCCTGGGTGGGAGAACTGGGCGACGCTGACGCTGATCACCCCCAATTCGCCGAAGTTGTCCAGGCTGAAGCCGGTGAGGATGTGGTGTAGGTCGTGGGTCGCGTAGACCCGGTAGTTGATGTAGTCGGCGTCGGTCTCGAGATTGCTGAAGAAGCTGGGCTCGGGGAAGAAGTTGATGTCGTAGCCCAGGGCCCCGAGCACCGTCGCGTAGGTGTGACCCAGGCTGCCTTTGGGCAGGGCTTTCAGGGCCTCAGGGTCGTAGGGCCCGCTGAGCTGCCGGGTTTGGATCAGCCGCTCGGCTTCGGGATCGCGGGCCAGGCGTTTGCGGCAGAGCTTCATCGGGTTGGAGTCCCGCAGCCGGTGGGAGAGCTCAAAGACGTTCTGGGCTGACTCCCCTCCTCCAGCCGCCAGGTCCATCAAGCCCAGAAAGCCCTGGATTTGCTCGGGGCTGGCCAGGCGATCGAGGTAGCTAAAACCCATGGGGGCTCCAGTGCCGGCCCCTCAAACTAGAAATGGTTTTTCGATCAGACCGCGTCCTGCTGCTCCTGGCGGATCTGGGCCTTGGCCTGCTGCCAGAGACCCTCGAGTTCGTGGATGCTGCGGCCCTGAAGATCGCCCCCCAGGGCGGCCTCGACGCGGGAGAAGCGATCAAGGAAGCGTCGGTTGGTGCCCGCGAGGCCCTCCTCGGGTTCGATGCCGCACCAGCGCGCCACGTTCACCAGGGTGAAGAGGACATCACCGAGTTCCTCCTGGGCGTGGCGCTTGTCCCCTGCGGCCACGGCTTCCTTGAGCTCATCGAGCTCCTCGTGCACCTTCTCCCAGACGCCGTTCATGTCATCCCATTCGAAGCCCGCCTTGGCGGCTTTCTTGGAGATGGTCATCGCTCCGGCCAGGGCGCCTTGGCCGCGCACCTTGCCCGCGAGGCGATCGCTCAGGGGACTGGCGGAGGGCGGAGCCTCTCCTTTTTCGCTGGCCTTGATGGCCTCCCAGGTGTCCTTGACCGCGGCGCTGTCTTTGGCGATGGCATCGCCAAAGACGTGGGGGTGGCGGCGGATCAATTTCTCGCTGATTCCCTGGGCGATGGCCTCGAGATCGAAGCGCTGCTCCTCCTGGGCGATCTGGGCATGGAGGACCACCTGCAGCAGCAGATCGCCGAGTTCCTCTTTGAGGTGGGCGTCATCCCCGTGGCGGATGGCGTCGGCCACTTCGTGGGCCTCCTCGAGCACATAGGGCACGAGGGACTGGTGGGTTTGCTCCAGGTCCCAGGGGCAGCCCCCATCGGGATCGCGCAGCTTGGCGACCACCGCGATCAGCTCTTGCAGGGCGTCGCTCATCGAAGGGGGGCCAGCTGGCTCCTCACGATCTCATTGCGCTGCAGGCCGGCGGCTGAACCAAAGCCGGTTGAACAGGGCCTGCAGCAGTTGTGTCGCTGGCTCCATCCCCGCCCGATGCAACTGCCCCGCCAGGCGATCTGCATCCACGGAGTAGACCCCGGCATTGCGGGAGGCCATCACGCGCTCGATCGTTTCGGAGTCCATGCCTTGGGCGTGGAAGCGGGCCCGGGCGATCGCCTGCCAGAGCTCCATGTCCGCCCCGGGTTCTTCACTGAAGCCGCTGATCACCAGCACGCCCCCAGGACCGACGCGGGCACAGAGCTGTTGGAGGCAGTCCTCTTGCTCAGCCGGAGGAAGCAGGTGCAGGACGTTGTGGCAGATCACCGCGTCAAAACGGCCTGGCACCTCCTTGAGGTCGTTTGGGGCCCAGCCGATGCGACTGCCCGCTTGGACGCGGGCGATCACGGCGTCGCAGAACCCCCGCATCTGCTCGCTCGGCTCCACCAGCTGCAGGGGTGCGCCGGGCATGGCCTTCAGCAGGCTAGGCAGTTCTTCCCCTGCACCAGGGCCCACCACGAGCGCCGATGAGGCCGTTGGCACGAGGGCCCCGAGTGCAGCAGCGGCGAGCTCGAAGTGGGTGTCGTAGGCGGGAATCAGCCGGCGAATGCTCTGGTCGTAGTGCCGGCCGTAGTCGCCATCGAAATCAAGGAGCGCCATGGGGCTTCGCGATTGCCTGTGGTCTAGCGACGGCGCCAGAGCCGTGGCATGGGATCACCGTCCTGCAGCAGGTGCAGCCAGGCGCTGGCCTCGATGCCAACCAGGGCCACCCAGAGCAGCCGCTCCTGCTGCTTGAGCCTGGTCAGCAGTTCGCTGCTCGAGGGGGCTCCCCATGGGTGCAGCAGGCCGCTCAGCAGCAGGACAATGCCGAGGCCATAGCCCACCCGCACCAGGGTTCCGATAACCGGCGTGTGGGACAGGATCGAGCGATGGCGCAGGGTCTTGCGGTAGGGCCACCAGAGCCAGCGCAGGGGCCCCCAGCGTTGGTAGGGCCGGGAGTTGGTGTCGAGATCGGGGGAGAGCCAGAGGCCTCCGATCAGGAAGGCCAGGGTGCTGACGACCGTTCCGAAAGGTCCAAGCCAGGGCCACCAGAGCAGCCCATAGGGCAGGGCCAGCCAACAGGTGGCGCGGTCGTGTTGCTGGCCGCTGGCCATCGCCGGGGGTGAGTGCTGCCCTGCAGAATGCCGTAACCGCCCGGTTAGCTCAGCGGTAGAGCGCCTGCCTTACAAGCAGGATGTCGCTGGTTCGAACCCAGCACCGGGCATTGCTTCTGAGGCTGCTTGCCTTGGTTTGCGCGCAAAAATCGCGCAAGGCACCCATATCTAGTGGTTCGGTCATCCCGAAAGCGTCTTCTTGGCACTAGGTGCCTAGGCTTTTGGCTCGAACATTGACCAGAGACAGTCCTCACGCCTCATGTGCAGGGTTCTCGTCATGGCTCTGACGGATTGAGTTCCGCAACTCCTGGTCTTTGTATCCGCTGCGTGTGGTGCGGGCGGTGACGAAGCAGGCCTGACCAGCCACCCGATCCTTTTTCGTTCTCTTATTACGAGAGTCGCTTCGTCATGGTTAGTACTTCATGGTTAGTCCAGGCAGAGGCCGCGGCTCAATTGCACGTGTCTGAGCGGACTCTGGTTCGTTGGCGCTCATGTCAGTTCCTGAGGCACGGCAAGCATTGGCGCCGCGCGCTGCCTTCAGCACGTTCTCGCGTGCTTTACAACATTGAACAATGCGCAAGAGATGTGGCGAAAGCCTGCATCCGAAATGGAGAGTTATTGGAGCGAGATATTAAAGACCTTGGCTAGCATTTTTGCGCAAGCATAGGCACTTAAATATCCTAGAAATGCGATGAATAATGGCCTTGGTGAGCCCATCGGGACTCGTTATCTTCCTGAGCAATTAAAGCTCATCGAAGAAGCTGCGGCGGCGTTAAAAATCGAGCGCTGCCAAATCATCAGGATTGGTGCTTCTCTCTATGCGAAGCAACTGTTAGTGGAATCTCGGATCAATTAATTACTCTGACTCATTTCAGAGGAAGATTAGCAACCATTCACCTTTCACTTTTGTTCATAGTCATGGATGCTCAGAACAACGCTTCCCCTTCGGTAAGCACGCCCTCCGAACTCTCCGGAGCCCCCGTCCCGGAATCTGTTAAGTCTGGACAGCTCGCATTAGAACGCTTCAAGAGCGAAGTTAAGGCTGTCGTCAATAACGACAGCCTTAAGCGCTTGGATCGTCTCCCGATACTCCGACAGATTAAGGATGATTTGAAGCTAAGACTTCAAGATAGCGAAATACGAAAAATGATGCATGATGCGCGACGAAAAGGTCGACCAGCATACGAGCCAATTTCTAGTGGTCGTAAGCTCAGGCGCGTTAAAACGAAATGGCTGTTAGATGGAATCGTAATGGCCGGCCAGGTCAATATTGTTTTAGCTCTTGCCAAGACTGGCAAAACTTTGCTGGTTCTACAGTTTATAGCGGCATTGGTCAACGGAGAAGAGAGTTTCCTTGGAAGGAAACTCTCTCAGGGAGACCGGAATAATCATATTCTTATCTGTGGACCAGATATGAATGAGGCGGACTGGGCTGAATGCCTTGATACATCTGGACTTCTTGTGGAGGATGAACTAATTGGTGATGGCAGAATTGAGTTGCTGACTGCCGAGGATGCATTTAATTTGGATGATGATGGGATTGACTTCATTGCTCATAGAGCACAACAATATCCCAGCCTAGTTGTGTTGCTTGATAGCTATACCAAGTCAATGGAAGGAATGGGTTATCAAGACAAGGACACTAGTTATGGTGATCCATTATCGGCTCTTGCTGATGCCGTGGCCCCATGGGGCGCCACGGTCATCGTGATTCATCACGTTAGTAAGACTAATCGTAATGCAAGTCCCGTACTTGCCGGACGCGGATCTATGAGGATGACTGAGATTGCTTCATGGGTAGTCAAAATACAGTTTGTTGAGCAAGAATCAATAAACTCTTCTTCGGATAATCTTGTCAGCGGTCCACGCAGAATTACAACAACAGGGCGTGGCCGGTCTGTTGAGCTTATCGCTGAGATGGATGCCAATGGATGCTGGTCTAGTAGCGCTGATATAGAGAGAGTCTTGCTACGGATTGAAGAAGAGCAGCATCTAGCTAATCTTCTTAATAGCCTTAATGATCGCCAGAAAACCGCTCTTGAAATTCTGAAGTGTGAATGGGCTGATGGAGAAACAAGTACCGTCGAGATGGTAGCGGCCCGCTTATTTGGCGGGCCGCCCACAGAGGATAGTAAGCGTAAGGCGCGCTCAACACTTGACCAGTTAAAAGATAAGGGTTTAATCGAAAAAGCTCTAATAACTGAAGACTATGGACAATGTACAGTCTTTTGGCCGACTGGTCCTGTGGATGGTCCGGAGGCTGTGGAGCATCAGTCGGAGAGATCCAGCCTGAATATCGCAGACTGTTTGTTCTGAGCTATCTAGCAAAAGGGCGGCTTAGTGCCGCCCTCCAGACGTACCAATCATAGAACCGGTAAAGCATGCGATTTAAGGCCTTCCCATGTACGTTGAAATTAATTTGTTAAAACTATATGCAGCACTCCTATCGGCTATAGTTCTCGCAGGTCATGTTCGACTCATTCCTATGTCTAAAGTCAGTCGTGGCGCCTATGTCCCTATTGCATTGTCTGTGGGCGTGTTTCTATTGGGATCCATAATAATTCTGTTGAGCCAGGCCAAGCAGGAACAGTCAGTGCGAGAAGCTCGTGCCTCTACTGAGGCTGAGGCACGAAAGAACGCTGAGCGGTGCATCCTTGACCCATCTAAAAGTAATTGCTCAACAATTGATCATAAGCTGCTTACGGTTGATGTATCTAGTT
>NZ_ADXM01000018.1:0-5224 GCF_000179255.1 Synechococcus sp. CB0205 | reverse complement strand
AACTAGGGCGGTCAATTCCCTCCAGAGACATCCCTCCGGCTCAGGATTGCCAGCAGCTGCAATCAGCGCTGGGAAGCAGCAGAGCAATACGGTTAGAGATTGAGGGTTTACGGATTCCAGGCTTAACAGTTAGGAAACATCCGCTAAACATGTAATCAGTACAGGCGGGAAACAACGCCACTGCAATCCATGCCCTTTTCAGGCAATGCGCAAGTGGTGTTTTGCGGTAACGGCTGAATTGTCTACAGGAGCGGGTAAAGGTTTGTTAGTTGATTGAGCAGCCCCATCCCATTAAGGCTGCCAAGACCTGTTGCTGAGTCGAATCCGAGAGCTGTGGCCGACAAGCCTCGATCCAGTTCGCCATTCGAAAGTGTTCCGTTGAGTGGATAGAAAATGGCTTTGCCTGTATCCGATTGAATGTCATAGCCTGCATAGATTCCGTCCCATTCTTCGGGCGTTGTTGGGGTTGTAAATACGTTCGAATTGTTGGAGCCGGATGGTACGTCAAAAAACACTTGATCGCCAAGGCCGGAGCCGTAAAGCTCGTACAGCAGGGGGTTCAAGAAGCCCACAGAAGCATCTTCTCCAAAGCTTCTGCGAAGTTCGGAAATGATATTGGCGATCAGGCCTGCAACTAATGGTGCTGCGGCTGATGTGCCGGCCGAGTGTGTTGTGAAATAGCCACTCTCATTCAAGGCTGGGGCTGCGTAACGAGGAAGCTTCGTTCCGTTCTCAGTATTTGCGCCGGAGAACATCGAAATATCTGGATAAGCCCTCCAGGTATCGCTCCAGACCCCCGTCAAATGATCGCGCTGGTAACCGGCTGGGAGCAGCTGACTTGATGGAAGCCAGCTGCCGCTGGATCCCATGTACTGCTGCACCCCATCTTGTAGGTCAAAGACATGAGTGGCGCGGTTGAGTTCATTGACGCTGAAGGTGCTGATGCCGGATTCCGCAACTACGCCATCTGGAATTGTGTAGGTTGATTGATTGTTGAATTTGTTCTCGTTCCAGGTCAGCTGGTTATATGGGGAAATTCCAGTGCCACTATTACGGTAGTCAACTATCGTGTCGCGACTAAAGGTAGTGCCGCCAACACTCAGAATTGCAGCACTCCCTGTGTTTTCGGTGGGGTTGGTCTTTCCCTTCCCTGGTAGGAAGATGCTTCCATCGACTGAGTTCGCGATGCCACGATCACCTGATGCAACAACCACAGGAATTCCGCGTAAAACGGCATCAAGATATAGCTGCTCGTAGGCATAAGCGCTGTAATGCCGCTTGAGATCATCTTGGTCCGAAGATGAAATCACATCAACAGGATTATCGAGATAGATCAGGGATGCATACCTGCGATATAGATCGTCGTTCCAGTCTGATTCGATGACTGATGCGCCTGGGCTGATCGAGGTTAAGATGCCAATATCAAGCATTTGTTCCCCGATCCCGTCCGCAGACTGGTTGGCTTTGTCTGAGGCTAATGATTGAAAGCCGGGGACCACAAGGGGGTCGCGACCTTGCTGTAGGAGATAGTCCCTGAAATTCTCACTATCTTGCCAATCAAGCATGGCTTTTGTGCCGCCACTTCCTACAAGCCCGATTCGTGCGCCAGAGCCCGCTGTTGAATCATCGACTCCCGAAAATTGATATGCCCTGGCTACATTAATAGGGCTAATATAAATGTAGGGGTCTGGGTCGGGTGAGTTTGTTCCATTTGGGTCGGCGGCGTTGGATGTCGACTTTTCTTTGATATGCAATCCAAGAATTGCTTGGGCGAAGGCTTCGGCTCCATTGCCTTGTGCGTCAAGGTAGGACTTGCCGTAGTCGCTGTCTCGGTTGACATAGGGATACCAGACATCATAGGGATTTAATAGGAGGCTCCCATCTGTAAAGCTCTCGACAAAGTTTTGTCCCTTGATCGTAAAGCTGATGGTGCGCTGCTCCTTTGCCCTGCTCGCGTCGATGTCTGTTGCGCCACTTTGGGCTAGAAAACCGACAACAGCCTCAATGTCTGCAGGGTCTGCACCGTAGAGATCTATCAAGTCTTGTTGAGACAGGCTGTTGGTGTACTGATAAAGATCTCTGTATGATAGAGATGTGAGTTCGTTGGCATCGTAAAACCGTTCAATCTTGTACTGGTCGCTCTTCTCCATGGCGGCGTGGTCGACCTCGCGCCGATTCAAAATTAGCGAGATCTCTAGTTCTAGATCGCCTAATACTTCTGGATGTGCTTCGAAGTAGGCCAATTCGTCCTGGTAATTCTTCAGGGCATCTGGATCTAGGTCTGATCTGGTGACGAAGCTCGTTTGATCTGCGTTGATCCAAGGGTTTGAATTGGGGATCCGCGTTGGGCTATCAGATTCTGGCGTGAGTTCAATGCTGAAGTCGTTGAAATCTCGATCGCTATTGCCGGAGGCTGATGTGTCTTCTGCAAGATAGGCAACGCCGCCGGTGGCTAGATCGTATGAAATGAACTGAACATCACCATTGGGATTTGCTGCGTTGAAAGATGAGAAGATCTGAATATCGCTATTGCTGACTTTGCCGAAGAATGGTGAATAAACCTGATTTGGTTTGCTATTGCTGACTTTGCCGAAGAATGGTGAATAAACCTGATTTGGTTTGCTATTGCTGGTTTTGCTGAAGAACGGTGATTGGATTTGATTTGGCTTGCCATCCACTAGCAAGAGGACTCCCACGCCTTCGTCTAAATCGATGTTGAGGTTGTATTGGCTTGAGAGCCCGTCTGCTGGTAGGCGATCTGATGGGAGATAGGTCCCCGCACGCTGTGCGTTTTCTAGCGCTACTTGTAAGTATCCTTTTTCGCCTGGTTGCGTGGTCCACCGCCAGAAGCCGCGTCTTGACTCGACGGCCCCTGTGACTGGATCAGCTTTGTAGAACGCGAGGCCATTTGCATTGCTGCTCAGGCGTTTGATGGATACGTTCATGGGGTTCAGCTGTCGTTTGCGGTTTGCGCCCTAACGATTCAGTTTATGGATTTACTAAGGGTTGAACACTGTTAACCCATAAAGATTCTTTGTTGCCTTTTCGCTGCCTTTTGAGTAGTTACTTTTGCTGAATCAGCGATCCAGCAGGAAAAGCAGGCTGCGCACCACCTTGGCCGCCAAGACGCTGCTGACCCCGCTCGGGTCGAGCATCGGCGCCAGCTCCACCACGTCGGCGGCCACCAGGTTGTGGTGCCGCAGCTCATCCACCAGGGCGGCGAAGTCGCTCCAGAGGAAGCCGCCGGGTTCGGGGGTGCCGGTGCCGGCCATCACGGCGGGATCGAACCAGTCGAGATCCACGGTGAGATAGAGGGGCTTGCCCCGTAGGGGCTTGAGCGCCTCGGCCATCCGCTCGATGGCGACCAGGCGTCCGGTTTGGCGCAGTTCGCTGAATTCCTCGCGGGTGCCACTGCGGATGGCGATCTGCAGAAGCTGTTGGCTGGGCAGCACCTCCAGGCAGCGGCGCATGGCGCAGGCATGGCTGTGGTTGGCGCCGAGCCATTCGTGGCGCAGGTCGGCGTGGGCATCGAGTTGCACCAGCACCAGTTCGGGATGCTGCTCGGCGACGGCGGCCACTGCTCCTGAGCTGATGGAGTGCTCACCCCCCAGCATCAGCGGCTTGAGGCCCAGCCCCAGCACCACCTGCGTCGCCTGCTTCACCGCCGCCACCACCGGCTCCGGTGCACCAAAGGGGATGTCCACGGCGCCCAGGTCGGCAATGGCCAGTTCCTCCAGATCCCGATCGAGCTGGGGGCAGTAGCTCTCAAGGCCCGGGCTGACCTCGCGGATGGCCGCTGGGCCAAAGCGGGTGCCAGGCCGGAAGGAGGTGGTGCCGTCGTAGGGCACGCCGAACAGGCCCACGCGGCAGCCGGCGGGATCCCGCTGGCTGCCCATGTAGATGGCGCCGTCGGTGTCGAAGAGGTCGTTCATGCGTTGATCGCGCGTTCGATGGCGGCGGGGATGGCGTCGAAGGCGCCGCGTTGCCAGCGGGGGCTCCAGATCTCACAGCCATCAACCACGGCCGCGGCACGGGAGGGATCCGGTTCCAGATAGCGGCGGCCGTCGATGGCGGCGAAGGTCCAGCTCCACCAGCCGCTTGGATACATCGGCACCCAGCCGTACATCGGATCGGCGTGGCCAAAGACCTCGCGGATCACCTGGACGGTGTCGATGTGGACCTGGCGAAAGGCCTCGGGCGATTCGCTCTGGGTGGCAAAGACGCCACCGGGCTTGAGGATGCGGCGGCACTGCTCGAAGAAGGCCCGGTTGAACAGGCCTTCGGCGGGGCCAGCGGGATCGGAGCCATCGACGATCACCACGTCGTAGCTGGCGTCAGCGGCATTGGCGGCCCAGGCGATCCCGTCGCCCACGGTCAGGTGGAAGCGCGGATCGCTCCAGCAGCCTCCGCCGATGGAGGGCAGGTGCTGCTGGCTCCACTCCACCACCAGTCCGTCGATCTCGACCATGTCCAGGTGCTGCACGCCGGTGTGGCGTAGGCACTCTCGGGCGGTGCCGCCATCGCCACCGCCAATCACCAGCACCCGCTCCACCGCTTCGGCGCTGCAGAGCGCCGGGTGCACGATCGATTCGTGGTAATGCCGCTCCTGGCGCTCGGCGGTCATCCAGCAGCCATCGAGCAGCAGGCCCTTGCCGTAGCGCCCGCTCTCGATGATGGTGACCGTTTGGAAGGGCGACTGCTCCTCGGCGATCACTCGGCCAGCCAGGCCGTAGCGCACACCATCGAAAATCTCGTCGACCCAGCCGGGGGTGGGGGCGGTGCTGGTCTCGGCCATGGACGGGGGTGTTCCTGTTTCCACATTTGCGCATCACGGGTGCTCCTCTGGCCTGTGCTGCCAATGACAGGCTTTGGTGAGGGCAGGCGTAGCTCCTGGCGATCTGCGGCTCAGTGAGCCTTGGGTGATCCCCGAAGCGGAGCTCCGCTGGCGCTTCTCGCGATCTGGTGGGCCCGGCTGCCAGAACGCAACACCACCGATTCGCGCGTGGAGCTGGTGTTGGACCTGGCGGCAACTCCGTCGCTGCCGCCGCATTTGCAGGCGAGAGCGGTGAAGCGGTTGCAAGCGCGGCTGGTAGATGGATGCACGGTGATCGCCGCCAGGGAGCACCGCTCCCAGTGGAAAGCCGGGTGGCGGTGCAGCGCCGGCTTGTGGACCTCTTGCAGGAGGCGATCAAGCCACCGCCACCGCCGCCGCCGCGACGCTCCA
>NZ_ADXM01000019.1:0-71598 GCF_000179255.1 Synechococcus sp. CB0205 | reverse complement strand
GCCCACTCCAGAGACAGAAATTAGATATGTCTCTCCAGGTCTAGCGTCTAGGTAGTAACTATCTACGTCTCCAAGATCGGTCGAGAAACCGTAGATCTTTTCATTCAGCGGCGCAGTGCCGGAGAAGAAGTAAGGGTTATTACCATCAACAAGAAAGGGAGACGTTTCCATGTTCAAGTCAATTGCCCGCAAATTGTATCGCTGTTGAACGCGAAAAAGCGGACTGTCATATTTATTCACGCAGATTGGCGGTCATCCTTCCTTCTCCAGCATCGACCAGGGCTAGCTGATCACGGTGAGAATATGGCGACATAGTAGGCAAGCTCAACTCGCATCTATACTTAGTTATTTAACTGCTTTTTCTTCAGCTAAGCATTGTGCAGATAGGGAAAGTTCTTCTTGTGCTCAGTCAACCCAAAGTCACGAACAGCATCCATCTCTTCTTTAGGTGGGTTATCTCCTAATGCCAGACGACGCCTCTGGTACTCAAAGTTCCGCTCATCAACAGCAGGAGCAGCCTGCGTCACTGGTTCAATTGTTAAAACCTGTTGTCGTTCTGCTGGTTCTGGTTTTGGTGTTTGTGATGTTGATTGAGAACCCTGCTTATTGACTGGTGAAGATGGTTGTTGAGTAATCGGCTGCTCTTGCCGTTGTTGTCGTCGTAGATACTCCTGTTCAATCTTTCGATGATGCGCTTGCAACTCATCGAACGTCATACCGTCGGTATCACCAAAGATGGCTTCATAACCGCTATATAAGCCTCTAGCGAGTTTTTCACCTAGATACTCAACTGCTGGTTGTGCAGCACGTTCAATTGCATATGCGGCGATACCAGCAGCGATGTTTGCTCCAATTGCTGGAGCTGGCATCAGTCTCATCGAACCACCTTTAGCGACAAGTTGAATTGTTTGTCGTGGTGGAACGGATGGCGCTGGGTACGTCCCTGAGGGCTTGAGAGACGCCCCGACACCCTCGCCGAGTACCTGACGCCTTACAGAGCCCATGGCAGCCTGTTGACGGGCTTGTGCAGCACGGAGAAGGTTCTTATTGGTAGTTGCATCAGGCTTGTCTATGTACCTCGTATTGGGGTTATTGAGTTCCCTCAACTGTCGAGCTGCTTCACGACCTAAGTCAGTGGAGGATTGTGAATGTGTTACTGGTCCTTGAATTAGTTCAGTTTGAGCAGCGGACGCAGCAGTAGTGCTCGGACGCATCCCTCTGCGTCGCTGATATTTGTTATGGAACATAAGAATAAAAAAGTTTAGTTCTGTGGTTTGGGAGTCTTGGTAGAAGCCCTCGGCCTTCAGCTATTAAAGTTCTCAGATGAAGAATGCTTCATTGAGTCGATCTTTTTATTGCGCAGAGATGGCGGTTCATCAAAGAAGGAAATAACTAGCTGTTGTGCCTCAATTTCATTCGGGTGAATCACTCGATAGATTCGATGCTTGCTGCCCTTAGACGACGAAACCCGCCCAATAACTTGCAAGAACCCTGAGTCCAGAAGGGCGTCGGTTGCCTGAATTACCTTTGCCTTTCCCATCTTTAGGGTCTCAGCAATTGCTTTGTGCGACCATGTGGTTGTTCCACCAGTGTCGCGAGAGAATGCTCCTAGACAGCGAGCGTATTCCCACTCGCGGTGTGCTGATTCAAACAGCAGGCTGTATACGGCGACTGCTGCATAACCAAGCTTTGACACCTCCCTGATCGGAGGTGCAACATCTCTAAGAATAACTGCCATAGTTGGTACATAACCTTGTGTTCTAGATAGAACGCTTTAAAGGGAAGCCGGAAGAAGCAGTGGATATAAGTCCTTCCTTATTAGTCCGCCATGTTGCTGCTTCTTATATGCATATTGGATTAAGGGTGAGTGCATTCCCCCTATGTATATATAATGTTGTGGGTTTGGCCTCGATAAGAGTTAGATATCAAGGGCATTTATCGTTTCGACTTCTGGCGGTTTCTGCCTGCCAATTGGCAGCGACTGAACCTCTGCCGCTTGTTTCAAGATGTCGTGTCTGTCGTGGTGCTCTCGAACAGATCTTTCTTTTCCCCAGTCTTTTCTCGTTTGCCGAGTGTTGGCATGGTGATCTCTCGCCCTTTTGCCCGCAGGTTTAGTCGAGCGTAAGTTCTTTGTGTCTCCACGACTGAGTGGCCAGCCATCTCGGCTACTTCATAGACGGGTGTGCCCTTGAGTAGGTGATCCTCAATGAATGTAGACCGCATTGAGTAAATAGTGTACGGGTGGGGTGAGAAGCGGTGACCCTTCAGTTTTGATTGAACAGCTTCAAGTACCTCCTTCCATGACCGCTGGAAATTGGAGTAGCCGTAACCCTTCAGTTCATTATTTGGGTTTGAGAATACGAAAGTCTCACGGCCTATTGATGCCTTCAGGTTTTTGGAGGTGATGTACTCCTCTTGGAACTCCTTCCACCTGATCAGCTCCCGTGCTTGGTTCGCTGGGATCTCCCGAGCTTGGTTCGTCTTGCTGCGAATTGTGTAGATGTAGGAGACCAGCCACTCTTCGCGTTGTCCGCTGCTGGTCGTTCTACCTTCATCGACAATCTCGACTTGCTTCCACCTCAGCTTGAGGATCTCCTCAGGTGACATGCCCGTGTTCTTCATGAACAGGATGAAGTGCCAGAACAGGGTCCTCCAGTAATAGATCCTGTGGTTTTGTAATCGTTTGGCGCTGTTCCGATATGGACCACGAACGTAGTCAACGATTGTTTTCCAGTCTTCTGCGTTGATCGCCGGGTTCTTCATTCGATCTGTTTGTTTGACCCGACTTCTCGCTAGGAAATCTTTGTCCAACAGCAGGTCCGCATCTAGCAATCTATTTTTGACTAAATAGTTTTTGCAGAAATCCTTGATGTGACCGATCTCGACGTTCCTGCTTAGCGGCGTTGCTGTGCTCCTGAAGAGCTCGTAGTCCCTAAAGGTTCCAGCCTGGATTTGGTTGGTGTACAGGACGCCCTGGGACGCCAGGTAGGGCATCAGGTGTTGGGTAAGTGTGATCCCCTTTTGCTGCTTTGTTTTGGCCGTGATCAGACCTGCAGTATTTCGGCGCTGTTCTTGGTCTAGGAAGCTGCGTACGGCGTTCTCAATCAGCTGCCGCCGTGGTTGGCGCTGCATGACGTGCTCTGTGTAGCTCTTGCTTCGTCCTGTGCTTCTGGAGCTGCCTACCAGCTCTCGGACGAGATCAGGTGTGTCCTGCTCCTCGGCTTGTATCGCGAAGGCAACCTCGACCGCCGCCTGGACGGCATCTTCCATTGAGGTGACGTTTGGGATCTTGCGCTGCCGGTAAGACCTGCTGCCTTTGACCAGCTCCCGATAAAAGAACGACCCAGCAGAGGTTCCGGACCCGTAGAGCAAGACACAGCCTCTGCCGTTAAGCACCTCACGCTTATCGACGATCCTGGGCATGGTTTCGTTGGTATGGCGTGGGTATTGAGGGGTTTGACCCCCTCAGATCCCAGTCATAATCCTAACGCCTACATTTCCAGGTAAAGTAGGCCATGGCTCAGGAGTGCTGACTTGACCGTAGGCGTCCTCGGCAGCTTGCGCCTGGCCAATAAAAAAGGGGGTTGCCACACCCCCTTGAGAATCTCCCTTGCCCGACCCGAAGGTCGTGAGTGAATGATGCGCTGCCTCAAGGCTTTGAACTGTTGTTCTTGTAACGCTCTGTGCTCTCTGTGGGCTCCCGCTGACAGGGTTGGGTGATCAAAACAACCGTTTGGCCATGACTTCAACGGGCCGCGCTGTGCGCTTGATCGTATTGATCCTGTTGCTGGCCCTTGGGGTGGTGATGTGTACCTGGCTCGGGGATGGTCCGCCCCCTGTGAACAACACAGAGACGGATGAAGCAATGCCTGCGCTGCAGGCCCAATAGTTCTGATCGCCCTGGACAACCTGCCTGGCTTGCGTAACGATTAAGACCGAACTTCTTGGTTTGGCGGCAAAGCAAAGCAATGCCCACTCCAAAGCGTTGGCAAGCGGTTTGAGTTGATGGAGATCCTGATCCATCTCCCTGCCGTGATGGTCGCTGCTTCGGCGGCTTTCATGGGCTACTCCTATTACTCCGCGGCCGTCCAGCGGGCAGCCAAGCGGGAGCGACTGCGTCAGCCGGGCTATTCCCAGGTCGTCGGCTTCTCGCCTCGAACCCTGGATCCGCAGCGCTCTGATCTGGAGCAGCCTCGCGATTGGGACGTGGCCGCATGAGTCAGCGCTGGCCTTGGCTCGTGCTGTTGCTCTTGGGGACCCTTGCTGCCGTGGTGGCCTGGTTCTGGGTGGACCACCGCCAAGTCTGTGCCCGCTGGGCCTCGATGCAGCTGACAGATGCCGAGGCGATGCAGCAATTGCGCCTGAAGCCCGGCCGCTACAACGCCTATTCCACGGTTCTTGGCTACTGCCGTTACTACCGAGCGGGCTCAGGCCAGCAGCAGTAACCCCAGGGCGGCCAGGGCCGCACTGATCAGCCAGAACCCAACGACCACCTGCTGTTCGGCTGCTCCGCCCAGTTCGAAGTGGTGATGCAAGGGCGCCATGCGGAAGACCCGCCTGCCGACCCCATCGGGGCCCTTGGTGGCTTTGAAGACCCAGACCTGAACGATCACCGAGAGGGACTCCGCCAGGAAGATTCCCCCCATCAAGAGCAGGGCCCAAAGGCTGTCGCTCAGCAGCGCGACGGCCGCGAGGGCGGCGCCCATCGCCAGGGAGCCGGTGTCTCCCATGAACACCCGTGCCGGGTGTCGATTGAACAGCAGAAAGCCCAGCCAGCAGCCGGCCATGGCGGCGGAGAAGGCGGCCAGGGCGGGGTCCCCCTGGTTTCCCCTCAGCATCAGCTGGACCCCCATGCCGCTGAAGACGATGGCTCCGCATCCGGCCGCCAGGCCATCGAGGCCATCGGTGAGGTTGGTGGCGTTGCTCTCCGCCAGAAAGACAAACAATCCCAGGGGCCAGATCAAGAGGCCCAGCGGCAGGATCCAGCCCAGGGGCAGGGCGATGCTGTCTGTGATCAGTTCATGCCAAGCGGCCCAAGCGAGGAAGCCGCCGGCACTGAGGGCCTGCAGCAGCAGCTTGCCGCTGGGGGAGAGGCCGTTGTTGTGGCGCTTGGTCAAGCTGCGCCAGTCATCGAATCCGCCGATGGCCATGTAGGCCAGGGTGATGGCCGCGACTCCTGGTAGGCGCAGGTCGCTGGGGGCAATCAGCCCACCGATCAGGACGCCGACAGGCACCACCAGCAGTCCACCCATGGTCGGGGTGCCCGCTTTGCTGAGGTGGCTCTGCGGCCCCTCCTGGCGGATGACCTGGCCCAGCTTGAGGTTCCGCAGGCGCGGCACACCCCAGGCGCAGACCATCGCGCTGATCGCTGCGGCCACGAGCAGGGGCACGGTGAGCTGCGGCGTCCGCGTGAACCAGTCGCAGCCGGCACAGACCCCAAGCAGCAATAAGCCCAGCAGCAGCGCCAGTTGGCGGCTGTTGCTGGGCATCGAGGCGATGAGCCTGCTGGTGGAGACCACAGAGGTGGGGGGAATCAGTCCTCCCAGTTTTCCTCGTTTTGCTCGTCGTCGGCCTTGTAGTCCTCTTTCTCGCCCATCAGTGCGGAGAGTTCTTCTTCTTCCACGGTGCTGACGTCGCTGGTGGCGGCTTCCTCATCGACCACCAAGCGGCCGCTGGTCTCGAGCCAGCTCAACAGGTCGGGCTCTTCCCGCAGGGGCAGCACCGGGGCGGGTTCGCTGCGGCCGTAACGGGTCAGCGAGGGGTTAATGCCATCCAGCTGGGAGAGGCTGGTGCTGAGGTTGCTGCTCATCGCGTGAGGCCCGTCGGACGTCGGTGTACAGGTTTGCCGGGTTCGTAGCTACCCAGCTGGCTCCAATCCGCCATCCTATCTGAGACTCTCCCCAAGGCTCTTATGACATGGCGGCTGTGGCCGGCTTGGGGTGCAGCCCTGGCCATCAGTGCGTGCTTGGTCTGGGCCGGGAAGCGTTGGAGCACGCCCCTGCTGGAGCAGTCCTGGGCCCTCGCGCGGCCTGAGCTGGCAGCGGTTCTGGCCTTGGCCCTGGTGCTGGTTCCGCCTTTGGGCATGGCCGGTTGGCTGGCCTTCCAGATGATCCGCCACCGCGACAGTGGAGAATCGATCGATTGCGCGCATGGAGAGCGTTGATGGGCCGGGCCAAGAAGGCTGTGCTGGCGTATTCCGGTGGTGTGGATACCAGCGTCTGTATTCCCTATCTCAAGAACGAGTGGGGCGTGGAGGAGGTCATTACCTTCGCTGCGGATCTGGGACAGGGGGATGAGCTTGAGCCCATCCGTCAGAAGGCTCTGGACTCCGGTGCTAGCCAGTCGATCGTGGGTGACCTGATCGAGCCGTTCATCCGTGATTTCGCCTTCCCGGCGATCCGGGCCAACGCCCTCTACGAAGGTCGCTATCCCCTCTCCACGGCCCTGGCGCGTCCTCTGATCGCCCGCCGCCTGGTGGAGATTGCCCGCGAAGTCGGTGCGGATGCCGTGGCCCACGGCTGCACGGGCAAGGGCAACGACCAGGTGCGCTTCGACGTGGCGATCGGCGCTCTGGCGCCGGATTTGAAGGTCCTGACCCCGGCGCGGGAATGGGGCATGAGCCGTGAGGAGACGATCGCCTACGGCGAGCGTTGCGGGATCCCTTCCCCGGTGAGCAAGAAGTCGCCCTATTCGATCGACCTCAACCTGCTAGGTCGCTCGATTGAGGCCGGACCTCTGGAGGATCCCAACGTGGAACCCCCTGAGGAGATCTATGCCCTCACCGTCAGCGTGGAGGCGGCCCCGGAGCAGGCCCAGGTGGTGGAGATCGGCTTCGAGAACGGCAATCCCGTCAGCATCGATGGCGAGCGCCTGGATCCCGTCAGCCTGATCCGCCGCGCCAATGCCCTGGCCGGCAGCCACGGCTATGGCCGTCTCGACATGATCGAGAACCGCGTGGTGGGGATCAAGAGCCGTGAGATTTACGAAACCCCCGGTTTGTTGCTGCTGATCAAGGCCCACCAGGAACTGGAGAGCCTGACCCTGGCGGCGGACGTGCTGCGCAGCAAGCGTCAGCTGGAGCAGCAGTGGGCCGATGTGGTCTACCAAGGCCTGTGGTACGGCCCGTTGAAGGATGCGCTGGATGGCTTCATCGATCGCACCCAGCGCACCGTCAACGGCACGGTCAAGGTGAAGCTGCACAAGGGCAACGCCACCGTCGTCGGCCGCAGCAGCGCCAACAGCCTCTACGTGCCTGACATGGCCACCTACGACGCCGGGGATCAGTTCGATCACCGCGCCGCCGAGGGCTTCATCTACGTCTGGGGTCTGCCGACCCGTCTCTGGGCGAACAGCCAGCGCTAGGGCCTGCTTCAGGCCGCCACTGACGGGTCCTGGTTCTGGGGCCAGAGCGCCCGCACCCGGGATCCCATCCGCGGCTGCGCCGGCTGCAGTGGAAGAACCAGGGGCTCCTCCCGCTGGGAGCTCTGCTGGAGCCGTTCGTTGTCGGCGCTCAAGAGCCGCTGTCGCTCAAGGATTGGCTCGAGCCGCTGGCTGAACTTCCGCTCAAAAATGCCGGGCAACTCCGCCAGCAGGGCCTCCAGTTCGGCGATCTGCTCCTGTGCGCGCTCCAGCTCCTGTTGGCTTTTGGCCAAGGCCGCCTGCAGGTCTTGGTGCTCCAACGGCTGGTCAATAAAAAACCTCCTGGAACCTAACCAAGGCTCCAGGAGGGAACAAGGGGCGAGATGCCTTTCGAGATCAGGCGTCTGCGGTCTGCAGAGCGGCTTCGTCGCTGGTGGCCTGGGGTGCAGGGCCGCTGCGGGGAGCGGGCAGGGGGCCGTCCTGCTTGACGGTCAGGTAGCGGATCACGTCTTCGCTCAGGCGCATGGCCTTCTCGAGAGCTGCCACCTGTTGGCCGTCGCCGTTGTGGGCCAGCTGCACGTAGATGCCTTCCTTGTGCTTGGCAATGGTGTAGGCCAGGCGGCGCTTGCCGCGCATCTGGCAATCCAGAACCTCAGCACCGGCTTCGGTGACGAGATCGCGGTACTTGGTGATATGGGTTTCCACCTCTTCCTCCGGGATGTCCGGACGAAGGATGTACATCGTTTCGTAGTAGGGCTGCGACATGGCTTACGCGATCCGACGTGGACGCCGAAAGGGACGGTGGCTGATGGGGTGGGGGTGAGCCCGGTTCATCAGCGGCGGATCGTCCACCCTACAGCTGCATGCGAACCGCTTCAGACAGGCTGGGGATGTCGGCTTCCTTGCCGCGCAGGCACTGGATGATCCCGAACAGCACCAGCACGAGCATCCCCAGGAAGACGGTGTTGGCCAGGGTCCGCACCGCAAAGTTCCCGCCCAGGGGGGCGAGCAGCAGGTTGAACGCCAGGGACAGCACGATCAGGATGATGTCCAGCAGGATGGCCTGCAGGGCGTTGAAGCGGATGAAGTAGGGGACCCGCTGGTTGCGCACCACGCCCAGGAAGAGCACCAAAAACAGGATGAACCCGCCGAAGGGAATGGCCTGCTCGATCAGCACCAGCGGCAGGGCCGGCAGGCTCAACCACTGCAGAACTGGAAACAGGCTCGTCAGGGAGCGCCCGAAGGGCAGACCATCGCTCCAGGGCAGGAGATAGGTCAGCAAGGCCAGAAGCCGCTGCCAACTGGGGATCGTCATCGCACTCCGTCGCCTTGGGTGTGACGTTAGAGCTGGCGCAGGGCGGCCTGGTGCATGACCTCGACGGGCACCTCGCTCCTGCCGCTCCAGAGGCGCAGGGAGGCGGCCCCCTGCTCCACCAGCATGCGCAGGCCATCCAGGCTGCGGCAACCTTTGGCCGTTGCCCGCTGCAGTAGCGCGGTTGGCCGAGGTGTGTAGATCAAGTCGTAGACCCAGGCTTCGGCTGAAAGCGCCGCGAGTTCGCTGTCACTGAGGGGGCAGGCCTGGGCGGCGGCGGGGTCCGTGGCCGAGGCCATGCCTACGGGCGTGGTGTTCACCAGCAGATCCGCCTGGGCGAGGGTTGCGGCGATTCCGCTGTCCCAGCTGAGGGTGCTGAGTTGGGGCGCCCAGCTCCGGCAGTCCGCCTGGAAGGCCTCGAGGACTTCCGGCCGTCGCCCGGCCAGAACGATCTCGGCAAAGCCCAGCTCCACCAGGCCGGCGACGACGGCGCGGGCACTGCCGCCGCAGCCGAGCACCAGCGCCCGCTTGCTGCTCCAGCTGACCTCCCGCAGCGGCGCGCAGAAGCCTTCCACATCGGTGTTGGTGCCAAGCCAGCCGCCACCCTGGCGCGGCACCAGGGTGTTCACGGCCCCCAGCCGCTCCGCCAGTGGACTGAGTTCGCTGCAGAGCGCCGCCACGGCCTGCTTGTGGGGGATGGTCACGTTCAGGCCGCGGCAGCCCATTGCTTCCAGGGCTTGCACGACGGTTCCCAGCTCAGCCGTTGGCGTGGGTAGGGCCAGGTAGGCCCAGTCCAGGCCCATGGCCTCGAGCGCCACGTTGTGCATCACGGGCGAGAGGGAGTGGCGCACCGGATCGCCCAGTACCCCCACAAGCGCGGTGCTGCCTTGGATTCGGGCCTCGGCGTTCACGGTGGTTCGGGCACTGTTCGGCAACCACACCTAGCCCCACCCGGGTGCCGCTGCAGAGGATGTCTGCAGTTCAGAGGTCACCCATGGGCAAGGTTGTCGGTATCGACCTTGGCACCACCAACAGTTGCGTGTCAGTCATGGAGGGCGGCAAGCCCACCGTGATTGCCAATGCCGAGGGCTTCCGCACCACGCCCTCCGTGGTGGCATACACCAAAAACCAGGATCAGCTGGTGGGTCAAATCGCCAAGCGCCAGGCGGTGATGAACCCGGAAAACACCTTCTATTCCGTCAAGCGTTTCATCGGACGCCGGGTGGATGAGGTGAATGAAGAGTCCAAGGAAGTGAGCTACGGCGTCGAGAAGGCCGGCTCCAACGTCAAGGTCAAGTGCCCCGTCCTCAACAAGCAATTTGCTCCTGAGGAAGTCAGCGCTCAGGTCCTGCGCAAGCTGGCCGAAGACGCCGGTAAGTACCTCGGCGAGACCGTGACCCAAGCGGTCATCACCGTTCCCGCCTATTTCAACGACTCCCAGCGCCAGGCCACCAAGGACGCCGGCAAGATCGCCGGCCTTGAGGTGCTGCGCATCATCAACGAGCCCACCGCGGCTGCCCTGGCCTACGGCCTGGACAAGAAGAGCAACGAGAAAATCCTGGTCTTCGACCTGGGCGGCGGCACCTTCGACGTGTCCGTTCTCGAGGTGGGCGACGGTGTCTTTGAGGTGCTCTCCACCTCGGGCGACACCCACCTGGGCGGTGATGACTTCGACAAGGTGATCGTTGATCACCTGGCCGACACCTTCAAGTCCAACGAAGGCATCGATCTGCGCAGTGACAAGCAGGCCCTGCAGCGCCTGACCGAGGCCGCTGAGAAAGCCAAGATCGAGCTCTCCAGCGCGACCCAAAGCGAGATCAATCTGCCGTTCATCACGGCAACCCCCGAGGGCCCCAAGCACCTCGACCTGACCCTCACCCGGGCCAAGTTCGAAGAGCTGGCCTCCAAGCTGATCGACCGCTGCCGCGTGCCCGTCGAGCAGGCCCTGAAGGACGCCAAGCTCGCCTCCTCCGAGCTGGATGAGGTGGTGATGGTGGGCGGTTCCACCCGCATCCCCGCTGTCCTCGAGCTGGTGAAGCGCGTCACCGGGAAGTCCCCCAACCAAACCGTGAACCCCGATGAGGTGGTGGCCGTGGGTGCCGCCATTCAGGGCGGTGTGCTTGCCGGTGAGGTCAAGGACATCCTTCTGCTGGACGTCACTCCCCTGTCCCTGGGTGTGGAAACCCTGGGCGGTGTGATGACCAAGATGATTCCCCGGAACACCACCATCCCGACCAAGAAGTCGGAGACCTACTCCACCGCTGTGGACGGTCAGACCAACGTCGAGATCCACGTGCTCCAGGGCGAGCGCGAGATGGCCAGCGACAACAAGTCGCTTGGAACCTTCCGCCTCGATGGCATCCCCCCTGCCCCCCGTGGCGTGCCCCAGATCGAAGTCACCTTCGACATCGACGCCAACGGCATCCTGAGCGTCACCGCCAAGGACAAGGGCAGCGGTAAGGAGCAGAGCATCTCCATCACCGGCGCCTCCACCCTCAGCGACAACGAGGTGGAGAAGATGGTGAAGGACGCTGAGGCCAACGCCAGCGCCGACAAGGAGAAGCGCGAGCGGATCGACGTGAAGAACCAGGCCGAAACCCTGGTGTATCAAGCCGAGAAGCAGCTGGGCGAACTGGGCGACAAGGTGGGTGCCGAGGACAAGGCCAAGGTCGAGTCCTCCTCCGCCAAGCTCAAGGAAGCCATCGAGAAGGACGACTTCGACACGATGAAGTCCGAGCTCGAAACCCTGCAGCAGGCGCTCTACGCCGCCGGTGCCGCTGTCTACCAGCAGGCCGCTGGTGCTGAAGGCGCTGCCGCTGGTGCACCTGGTGCTGATGCTGGTGCCGCCGGCGATGACGTGATCGACGCCGAGTTCACCGAGTCCAAGTGATTCAGCGCTCACGCCCGTGAGCCAAGACCCCCGGCTTCGGCCGGGGGTTTTTTATGCCTCCATGCCCTGCAGCAAAAAGCCCCACTCCAAACGGAGTGGGGCTTTGGGGATTAGATGCTTCAGGGCTTATTCGCCGATGCTGGCGACGGCGGCCCGTGCTTTTTGGAGCACGTTGGCCGGCAGGCTCACGTAGCCCAGGGCCGGGGCATTGGCCTGAGCTGCATCGCTGAGGGTGTAGTTGAAGGCCTGCTGCAGGCTCTTGAGCTTGTCGCCGTTACCGATCTTGTAGAGCAGGATCCAGGTGAAGGTGACGATCGGATAGCCCGCCTTGGGATTGGGGTTGCTGCCCGTCAGGTTGGGACCCAGATCGATGCTGCCCAGGGCCTCAGCTGCTTCTTTGGTGGTGGGTTTGGCGTAGCTGCCACCTGCGTTTTGCAGGGCTGCCGCCTGCAGATCACCGCGGACATAGGAGCTCTCGACATAGCCCAGGGCACCCTTGATCTGCTGCAGGCTGGCGGCCATGCCCTCGTTGCCCTTGGCGCCAAGACCGATGGGCCACTTGATTGATTTTCCGGAGCCCGGTCCCGAGGCCCAGGCGGGGCTGAAGGCCGAGAGGGACTTGGTGAAGTTGTAGGTCGTGCCGGAGCCGTCGGAGCGGTAGACCACCTTGATGGCCTGATCAGAGCAACCCAGGTCGCTGTAGTTGGTGATCTTGCCTTCGAAGATCCCCACCAGCTGCTGTTGGGTCAGCTTCAGTTCGCAGCCGGGGTTGTTGTAGGCCACGGCAATCGCACCGGCGGTCATGGGGACCTGCACGGCACCGCGCTTGATGCCGGCGGCGTCCTCGTCGCTGAGGGGTTTGTCGCTGGCGGCGAAGTCAACGGTGGCGGCCTCGAACTGGCGGATGCCAGCGCCTGAACCCACCGACTGGTAATTGACCTTCACCTCGCCCTTGGCGGCCAGGTCCTGGAACCAGCGCAGGTAAATCGGAGCGGGGAAGGTGGCTCCGGCACCCTGCAGGCGGGCGCTGGATGCACCGCCGCCAGAGCCAGAGCCGCCGCAGGCCGTCAGGGCCAGGACGGCCAGGAGACTAAGGGGTACCAGGGTGCGGGTGCGAAGCATCGTCGGCAGATGTCGACAAGAGCCCCAAGGCTAAAGAAGCCCCCTCCAGTGGTCAGCCTTGTTCGATCTGCTCAGCCACCCAGGCGGCCGTGGCCGGAGCCAGCAGGACGCCATTGCGGTAGTGGCCGCTAGCCAGAAGTAATCCCGGTTCGAGCTGCTCCAGCAGCGGTGCGGGCCGGCCCAGGGGACGGGCCCTCAGCCCCTGCCACTGACGCAATACCGTGGCCCGCTGCAGCCAGGCTGGAGCCTGGCCGTCGAGCTCGCGTAGGGCAAGCAGCTGCTCGGGCTGTCCTTGCCGTTGATCGATTTCCACCGTGGCGCCTAGCCAAAGGCGTCCCTGGGGCCGCGGCACCAAGTTGATGCCACTCCAGCTCAGGCTCCCCGGCCAGTTGAGGGGGGCCTGATCACCGTCTGCGAGTTGCAGCTCAAGGGCCTGGCCGAGCACCGGGTGTTGGGGGCGCTCGTGGCCCAGGGGCTCCAGCAACGCTGAACTGCTCAGGCCGGTACTCAGGACGACCCAGTCGTAGGACCCCTGTCCGCCGACGACGCGCCATTGGCCGTTTCCGCTGCGCTCCAGCCCGCGGACCGCCGTCGCGTTGAGCTGGACCCCAAGCCGTGCCCCGTCCTCCTGCAGCGCCCGCATGGCTGGGATTGGATCGAGTTGGCCATCCTCCGGGGAGAGAAGGCCTCCGAGGGACGGTTGGGGGATGAGCGGCCTGAGGGCCACGAGTTCTGCGGGATCCAGCAGGCGTAGGTCCTGCCGCTGCTTCGCCAGTTGGGCCTGCGCCTCTTGCTCGGCCGCCGTGGTGGCGAGCTGCAGGAGGCCGGGGCGAAAGGGCAGGACATGGCCCCGCTGCTGGAGCTCCTCCCGCCACTGCCGCCAGAGGGCGTGGGACTGCTGCCGCAGCCTCCAGCCTCGGCCGCTGCTGCGGCGAAAGACGCGAGCCATCAACAGCCCCAGGGCCGCGCTGCTGCCGGCGTCTGCGCCTTGGGCTTGCCCCAGCTGGGGGTCAAACAGCGTGACCTGGTGCCCGCTCCGCTGCAGGTGCCAGGCCACAGAAAAGCCCACCACGCCGGCTCCGATCACGCAGATCGAGGAGGACCGGCTGGTGGGCAGGGGGTTCAGCGGATTCAGATCTGCTTGAGGTCGGACTGAACCTGCTCAGGAAGGATCTGGGCGTAACGACCGAAACCGCTAGCGACCTTGATGTAGGACTTGCTGAGGTTGTTGGCGTCCTGCAGACGGGCGGCTTCGTCGAGGTCGGCCAGGGCGGCCTTCAGATCGGTGGCCAGCTTGGTGGCCTCAGCGCGGTCGCCGGGCAGCAGACGCTGGTTGATGTAGAGCATCTCGCGGCCCACTTCCTGCATGGGGCCGTGGATCAGGTTGCGGGTGAAGACCCAGTTGCGCTCATTCACCAGGGTGGCGAGCTCAGGCAGGCGGTCGCGCGCTGCCAGGAAGCCTTCGGCCTGGCGCTCGATCACGGTGATGTCGTCAGCACTCAGGGTGGGGGCCTTCGCTTTGGCGCCACCGCAGGCGGTCAGGCCAAAGCTGATCACCAGAGCGAGGGCCGCCAGGGCCAGTCGCCGCAGGCCGGAATAGAGCGGTTGAGCAGCCATTGTTGCTGAGCTTGATTGCGGGACTTTACCCAGGGCCACTGGCCTGGGAGCTCTCCATAACGAGCTGCAACGGCTTGAACGGCAGAATTCAGGTCTCCCGGGCTTTGACGCCATTCCATGACGGCTGCCACCGCCATCCTTCAGATGATTTGCCCGGACCAGCCGGGTCTTGTGCGGGAGCTCTCCGGTTGGGTGGCGGGCAACGGCGGCAACATCGTCCACGCCGATCACCACAGCGACCAAGGGGCTGGTCTGTTCCTGAGCCGCATCGAGTGGCAGCTCGAGGGGTTCGGCTTGCCCCGGGAAGCGATTGCTCCGGCGGCGGCCTCCCTGGCGGAGCGCCTTGGTGGTGAACAGAGGGTCACCTTCTCGGATCAGCGCCCGCCTGTGGCGATCTTTGTCAGCAAGCAGGACCACTGTTTCTTGGATCTGCTCTGGCGTATGCGCACCGGCGAGTTGCCGATGCGGGTGCCGCTGGTGGTCTCCAACCATCCCGATCTGGGTTCGATCGCCGAGGAGTTCGGCGCCCAGTTCGCCCATGTGCCGATCAACAACGCCAACCGCCAGGAGGCCGAGGCCCGTCACCTGGAGCTGCTGAAGGAGCACGGCATTGAGTTGGTGATCCTGGCCAAGTACATGCAGGTGCTGACGCCAGCCTTTTTGGCGGCCTTTGACCCTCCGGATGCCTTCCACCGGGTGATCAACATCCACCATTCCTTCCTGCCGGCCTTCATGGGGGCGCAGCCCTATCACCGGGCCTGGGAGCGGGGGGTGAAGTTGATCGGGGCCACCGGGCACTACGTGACCGATGAGCTCGATGCGGGCCCGATCATTGCCCAGTCCACCGTCAACGTGAGCCACCGCGATGAGGTGGAGGATCTGATCCGCAAAGGCCGCGATACCGAGCGTCTGGCCTTGGCACGCGCGGTGCGCTTGCATCTGAAGCGTCAGGTGATGGTCTACCGCGGCCGTACAGCGGTGTTCGAATGACCCAGCTCTGGCGCAAGCCGCTGCAGGCCGGTTTGGTGTTGCTCGATGGGGAGCGGCCGGCGGCGGCGACCCTCTGGGGCTGGCGTTGCTTCCAGGTCGCCCTGCTGCTGCTGCCGGCCAGTGCGCTTCTGGCGGGGTTGCTGCTGTTTGTGGCCTTGATCCTGGGGAGCCGTCAGCCGACCGCCTGGCGGGACGATCGGGTCAATTGGCTGCTGGCTGGCATCGGTCTGTGGATGCTCCTGGGCTGCTTCACCGCCTCCAGCGGCTGGCTGGCCTGGGTGGGCCTAGGCAATTGGCTTCCGTTTTTCTGGGCGTTCTGGGCCTATCAGCCCTATCTGGCCACACCGGAGGCCCGGCGACGGGTGGCCCTGTGGCTGGTGGCCGGCACCGTTCCGGTTCTGGGGACCGGCTTTGGCCAGATGGTGCTCGGCTGGAGCGGCCCCTATGAACTGTTGGGTGGGGCGATCGTCTGGTGGATCCGCGGTGGTGGCAATCCCCCTGGGCGGCTCTCGGGCCTGTTTGATTACGCCAACATCACGGCGGCCTGGCTGGCCTTGAGCTGGCCTTTGGCGCTGGCGGCCTTTCTGCAGCACTGCCGCCGCTGGCGCTCCGGCCCGCTGGCCTTTGGGCTCTGGGGCATCAGCTTTGCCCTGGTGGTCACCCAGGTGGCTGAGATGCTGGCCACGGATTCCCGCAACGGTTGGGGTGCCCTGGTCCTGGCGGTGCCGATCGTGCTGGGTCCGGGGCGCTGGATTTGGCTGCTTCCCCTGCTGCTGTTGGCGCTGGTGCCGGTGGCTCTGGCTACCCTCCCGGGGGTGCCGGCGGTGATTCAGGCCCCCCTGCGGGAGATCGTTCCCCAGTCGATCTGGGGACGCCTGAACGATTTCAATTCCCATGGGGAGCGGCCCCTGGCGTTGACGCGTCTGAGTCAGTGGGGCACGGCCCTGGGGCTGGTGGGCGAGCGTCCTTGGCTGGGCTGGGGGGCGGCGGCCTTCAGCGTGATCTATCCCCTGCGGACGGGTCATTGGCATGGCCATCCCCACAACATCGCCTTGGATCTGGCCCTCAGTCACGGTCTGCCGGTGGCCGTGGGTCTGGTCGGTCTGGTGCTCTGGCTTTTGATCCGCGGCGTGAGGCTTGGCATGGCCAGTGGCGCGCTGTTTGAGCGGGCCTGGTGGGCCGCGGCGCTGGTGCTGGTGGTGCTCCATGCCACCGACATCCCGATGTACGACAGCCGCCTGAACATCGCCGGTTGGATCCTGCTGGCGGGTCTGCGCTGCAGGCTCTAGGCCAGGGCTTCGTCGTGGTGCTTGCGCAGGGTGGCCTTGGGTAGGGGGCCCTTGAGGTGCTCCCAGGGCAGGACCCGATCGGCGTCCCATGCCCCGTGGATGACCTCCTCCCAGGGGGGCAGGGGCGTCTCGGCTTCGCGGTAGGCCTGCTTCCAGCCGCCGAGTTTTTCGTGGCGGCCGCGCACCGCGGCGATCACGGGTGCAAGGCGCCGGTCACTGCGGGAGAGCAGCGCCTGAATCACGCTCCAGCCGTAGCTCTCGGGGCGCAGGTCGATGCCCTTGGGCTTCAGCCGTTTGGCGAGGAGTTTCAGCCGTTTCTCGGCTTCGGGGCGGACGCCCTGCCATTGGAAGGGGGTGTGGGCCTTGGGTACAAAGGTGCTGACCCCGAGCGATAGGCGCAGCCCAGGGGTGGCCTTCTTGAGCTGCAGCAGCAGGTCGGCGGTGGCCTCAACATCGTCCTCAGTTTCCGAAGGCAGGCCGGCCATGCCGTAGAGCTTCAGGCCGCTGAGGCCGCCTTCTTTGGCGTAGCGGGCCGCGGCGTAGATCTCATCGGTCGCCAGCTTTTTGTTGACCACCTCGCGCATGCGCTCGCTGCCGCTCTCGATGGCGATGGTCAGGGACTTGCTGCCGCGTTTGGCCAGGATCCGCCCCAGCTCGGGGGTGACGGTGGCGGCCCGCACGGAGCTGACGCTGACCCGGGTGTCGTCAAAGCGGTCCTGATCGAGCCACTGCAGTAGGTCGCCAAATTGCGGGTGCTGGGTGACCGAGGCCCCCAGCAGTCCCAGCCGTTGGGTGGCGCCTAGGCCCTTTTCCACGGCCGGGATGAGCCCGTCATCGAGGCTCGGCGTGCGGAAGGGCAGGGTGAGATAGCTCGCCAGGCAGAAGCGGCAGAGCTCCGGGCAGCTGCGCACCACCTCGACCATATGAATCGAGGGCCAGGCCGCCTCTGGGGTGATCACCGTGGAGTGGCTCAAGGTGTTGCCGCGCCAGGTCTGCTTCTCAACCGTTTCGGGGATGCCGGCCTCGATCGGTTCGATCGCTAGTAGGTCGCCGTCCTCGCCGTAGCGGGGGGCGTAAAGCGACGGGACATAGACACCGGGCACCTCCGCCAGGCGCCGCAGCCGCTGCTGCCGCGGGGCGGTTTTGCAGTCCTGCAGGGCATCGATAAAGGCCGGCAGCAGCAGCTCGCCATCGCCCAGCAGCACGGCGTCAAAGAAGGGTGCCAGGGGTTCGGGGTTGGCGGTGAGGACCGGCCCCCCGCCAAAGACGATCGGGTCGTTGTCGCCGCGCTCACTCGCCCAGATCGGGATGCGCTGCTGTTCCAGCAGATCCAGCAGCACCGGTCCATCGAGTTCCCAACTCAGGGAGAGGCCAAAGAGGTCGCAGTGGCGGTGCTGCGGATCGCCCTGGTCGGTGAAGAGCCGCCGCACATCCACATCGGCGCGCTGGGCCAAGGTCGCCCAGACCACCTGGTAGCCGAGGCTCGTGATCCCCACGGTGTAGGTGCTGGGGAAGGCCAACACCGCCCGAAGGGCACCCTGCTGCGCAGCAGCTGGCTCAAACAGCAGGGTTTCTTGGTTCAAAGGTCCCGCGGGCTGAGCGGCGTGCCCGGCAGCTTCATCTCCCCCTGGGTGCTGGTGGCACTGCTCTGCAGGGCCAGCTGGCGTTGGTAGATCGAGTGCTCATGGGTGATGCGGGAGACCACGAAGCTCACCACGGCGCAGACGAACAGGGGCTTGAGGATCAGCAGGTCCTTGGTCAGGGCAAAGACCAGGAAGACGGCCGTGATCGGTGTGCGGGAGCAGGCGGCGATGAAGGCCGCCATTCCGGCGAAGACGTAGGTGCTTGGGGCATGGCCTGACAGGTGCTCGGCAATGCCTGCGGCGGTCAGCCCCAGGGCGCCGCCCAGGGTGAGCATCGGTGCAAACAGGCCGCCCGGGGCCCCGGTGGCGGCGGCCAGGCCGGTGGCGAAAAACAGCAGCGTGAAAATGCCCACGGCCTTGTTGATCTCGACGTGGCCGTCGACGATCGTGTGTTGCAGGCCGGCGTTGTTGCGGAACTCAGCCGGCAGGGCGGCATAGAGGCAGCCAAGGGCGATGCCGCCCAGCAGCATCCGCACCACGATCTTTCCGGAGAAGAAGCGCTGCCCCAGGGACTGCATCTTCACCACATAGCGGGTGTAGAGCTCGGCCAGCAGGCCCACCACAATCCCCAGGGCCACCAGATAGATCAGGTCCTTGGGCAGGAACTGAATATCTAGGTTGTACTCGCTGCTGATCTGGAAGCCCTTCTGGCCGATGCCCGCGCTTTGCTGGCCAAAGCCAGCCAGGCCCATGACGTCGGCCCAGAAGCTGCCGGCGAAGGCCGTGCCGAGCACCAGCAGCAGCAGGATCGGACCGGACTTCCGCAGCAGCTCCTCAATCGCATAGAAGAAGCCCCCCAGGGGGGCATGGAAGACGGCTGCGATCCCTGCGCCGCCGCCGGCCGCCACGATCACCCGCAGCAGCGAGGGCGGGGCCTTGAACCAGCGGGCCATCTGCCAGCCCACGGAACTGCCCATCTGAACGGCAGGACCCTCGGGTCCGAGTGGGAAGCCGCTGCCAATGGCCAGGATCCCCGCCAGCAATTTGACGATGGCCACCTGCAGGTTCATCGGCAGGCTTTGGCGCGAGAGGAAGCGCATCACCTGCGGGATCCCCGAGCCCGCCGCCGTTGGCGCCAGGGTGCTGATCAGCACCGCCGAGAGCAGGCCGCCGATTCCTCCCATCAAGGGCAGGACCAGCCAAGGGCTGGCGGTTTGCAGGAGCCCTAGGCGCCAACTGCCCAGCCAGCCCACGCCCGTTTTAAACAGCAGGCCGGCGGCCGCAGCCCCCAGGCCGGTGATGATCAGGGTGAGAACGACGGCCGGCCAGCGCTGCTGGACCATCCGCTCGAGGTTGCGGCTGGTCCTCCAGGACTGCAGTTCCAGCTTCAGGCCATGGGTCTGCAAGACGCTTTAGACCCCTGCCAGGACCTTGGCCTCGTCGTCGCTACTGACCACGCGACCGCTGTCCTCAAAGCCCTCGATCTGATCGAAGTTCAGGTAGCGGTAGAGCTCAGCGCCCTTGGGATCGATCTTGGCGGCTGCGATGGCCAGGTACTGCTCCTTGCTGGGGAGCCGGCCCAGTTGGGCGCAGACCGCAGCCAGCTCGGCGCTGCCGAGATACACCTGGGCGCCATTACCCAAGCGGTTGTTGAAGTTGCGGGTGCTGGTGGAGAACACCGTGGTGTTGTCCTCCACCCGCGCCTGGTTGCCCATGCAGAGGGAGCAACCGGGCATCTCCATGCGGGAGCCGGCCTTCTCGAAGATGGCGTAGTAGCCCTCCTGCTTGAGCATCTCCTCATCCATCCGGGTGGGTGGGCAGACCCAAAGGCGAGCCGTGTTCTCGCCTTGTCCCTCCAGGACGGTGGCGGCGGCGCGGTAGTGGCCGATGTTGGTCATGCAGGAGCCGATGAACACCTCATCGATCTGACTCCCGGCCACATCCGAGAGGGTTTTGACGTTGTCGGGGTCGTTCGGGCAGGCCAGGATGGGCTCGGTGATCTCATCGAGGTTGATCTCGATCACCGCGGCGTACTCAGCGTTGGCGTCGGCTTCCATCAGCACGGGATTGGCCAGCCAGTCCTCCATGGCCTTGATCCGGCGGGCCAGGGTGCGGGCATCGCTGTAGCCCCGCGCGATCATGTTCTTGAGCAGCGCCACGTTGCTGCGCAGGTACTCGCTGACGGTCTCCACAGAGAGCTTGATGGTGCTGCCGGCGCAGGAGCGCTCGGCGGTTGCATCGGTCAGCTCGAAGGCTTGCTCCAGCTTCAGGTCGGGCAGGCCCTCGATCTCCATGATTCGGCCGCTGAAGATGTTCTTCTTGCCGGCCTTCTCCACCGTCAGCAGCCCCTGCTGGATCGCCACGTAGGGAATGGCATTCACCACATCCCGCAGGGTGACGCCGGGCTGCAGGGAGCCGGAGAACTTCACCAGCACCGACTCGGGCATGTCCAGGGGCATCGCACCGATGGCGGCGGCGAAGGCCACTAGGCCGGAGCCGGCTGGGAAGGAAATGCCCAGGGGGAAGCGGGTGTGGCTGTCACCGCCGGTGCCCACGGTGTCGGGCAGCAGCATCCGGTTCAGCCAGCTGTGGATGATGCCGTCGCCGGGGCGCAGGGCTACGCCGCCGCGGGAGCTAATGAAGTCGGGCAGCTCGGCGTGGGTCTTGAGGTCCACCGGCTTGGGGTAGGCCGCGGTGTGGCAGAAGCTCTGCATCACCAGATCGGCGGAGAAGCCCAGGCATGCCAGCTCCTTCATTTCATCGCGGGTCATCGGCCCGGTGGTGTCCTGGGAGCCGACCGTGGTCATCAGCGGCTCACAGCTGGTGCCGGGGCGCACGCCCGGCAGGCCGCAGGCCTTGCCCACCATTTTTTGGGCCAGGGTGAAGCCCTTGCCGGTGTCGGCGGGGGCACTGGGCCGGATGAAGAGGTCGCTGGCGGGGAGTCCCAGCTGGGCTCGCACCTTGTCGGTCAAGGCACGGCCGATCATCAGGGGGATGCGGCCGCCGGCACGCACCTCATCGGTGATCGTGCTCGGCTTGAGCTCGAAGCGGGCCACCACGTCACCGGCATTGGCCTCGCCCGCTGCCCGCTCGATCGTGCCGGCGTAGGGGCGAATCGTGATGACATCGCCGGAGTTCAGGGCGGTGACATCGCACTCAATCGGCAGGGCGCCGGAGTCCTCAGCCGTGTTGAAGAAGATCGGCGCGATCTTGCCGCCGAGCACCACCCCGCCACTGCGCTTGTTGGGCACGTGGGGGATGTCGGTGCCGGTGTGCCAGAGCACCGAGTTGATGGCGGATTTACGGGAGCTGCCGGTGCCGACCACGTCGCCGACGTAGGCCACGGGATGGCCCTTTTGCTTGAGCTCGGCGATCAGATCCAGGCCGCCGGGCATCCGGGTCTCGAGCATCGCCGTGGCGTGCAGCGGGATGTCCGGACGGGTGGTGGCGTGGGTTGCCGGGGAGAGGTCGTCGGTGTTGGTCTCACCTTCCACCTTGAAGACCGTGACGGTGATCTCCGCCGGCAGCTCGGGCTTGGCGGTGAACCATTCGGCATTGGCCCAGCTATCGATCACCCGCTTGGCCTGGGTGTTGCTGGCGGCCAGCTCCAGGACATCGTTGTAGGCGTCGTAGACCAGCAGGGTGCGGCAGAGCCCAGTCGCGGCGGCGTCAGCGATGGCTGCGTCCGCGTGGGAGAGCAGCTCGATCAGGGCGCCGACGTTGTAGCCGCCGATCATGGTGGCCAGCAGCTTCACCGCTTCCACGGGAGCGACCAGGGGGCTGGTGGTTCTGCCCTGGGCCACGGCACTGAGCCAGTCCGCTTTGACGTAGGCCGCCTCATCCACGCCGGGGGGGATGCGCTCCGAGAGCAGATGCAGCAGGAACTCCTCTTCCCCGGCGGGGGGTGCCTGCAGCAGTTCAGTCAGGGCCTGAGTTTCGGCGGCTGTCAGCGGCAGGGCGGGGACCCCTTGGGCTTCTCGCTCCGCAGCGGCGGCACGGTAGTCGGCAAGGAAGCTGCTGGCGGACATCGGCGCTGGAACCCCAGGGGGCCTCGATCGGTGGACGTCCGACCATTGTTCTTTGCCGCCGGTCCCCCCCGTTGTGACGAACGATGCGACTGGGCTTTTAGGGTGGGTTGCTCCGAGCCCCTGGGATGGTTGCCGGCATGATTCCCACCTCTGATCTCCACGTGGTGGAAACCCGGCCCCTGGTGGCGCCCACCCTGCTGCACCGGGAGCTGCCACTGAGCGAGACCGCTGGGCGCACCGTGCGCGAGGCCCGCGAGCGCATCAAGGCCATTCTTCGGGGTGACGACCAGCGTTTGCTGGTGATCGTTGGACCCTGCTCGGTCCATGACGTGGAGGCGGCCCAGGAATACGCCGCCGCCATCGCTGAAGAACACAAACGTCACCGTGACCAGCTTGAGGTGGTCATGCGGGTCTATTTCGAGAAGCCCCGCACCACCGTCGGCTGGAAGGGGTTGATCAATGACCCGCATCTGGACGGCAGCTACGACATCAACACCGGTCTGCGCCTGGCACGCGGCCTGCTGCTGCATCTGGCCGACATGGGGCTACCGGCTGCCACGGAGCTGTTGGACCCTGTCGTTCCCCAGTACATCGCTGATCTGATCAGCTGGACGGCCATCGGCGCCCGCACCACCGAAAGCCAGACCCACCGCGAAATGGCCTCTGGGCTGTCCATGCCCATCGGTTTCAAGAACGGCACCGACGGCAGCGCCATCACCGCCATCAATGCGATGGAGGCGGCAGCACGCCCCCACCATTTCCTGGGCATTAATAAGGACGGCCAAGCGGCCATCGTCACCACCACTGGTAACCCCGATGGGCACCTGGTGCTTCGGGGTGGCAAGCAGGGCACCAACTACCACCGTGAGGCGATTGAAGAAGCCTCGGCTGCTCTGGTGAAAGACGGACTGCCGGCTCGGGTGATGGTGGATTGCAGCCACGGCAACTCCAATAAGGACTACCGCCGTCAAGGCGAGGTGGCGGCGCAGGTGGCTGAGCAACTGCGGGCGGGCTCCCGCGATGTCATGGGCGTGATGATCGAGAGCCATTTGGTGGCTGGTAATCAGAAGATCAGCCCCGATCGCTCGGCCCTCACCTATGGCCAGAGCATCACCGACGCCTGCATTGATCTGCAGACGACCCGTGAGGTGCTGGCGAGCTTGGCTGATGCGGTTGCGGCGGCCCAGAGCGCTTCTGCCGTCGCGGTTTAAGCGAAGCATTTTGCTCAATTAGCACTCGAAGATCGAGAGTGCTAATTGCCTTCGGTGCTCAATAGTGTGGTTTAAAACTGTTGGCAGTGAGCAGAATCTTCTGCCTGTCCAATTACCTTGTCTGCAACTGAAAGGGGGCTGCCTATGGCCTATCTGCTGCAGTTTTTTGGTCTGTCTGATCCGTTGCAGCTGTTTTACCTGCAGCAAAGTTCCGTGGATGGTGCCGGTCCGGTGTTCACGGGCTTTCGCCCGGTTCAGCTGGATGCCTTGATGGCCTGGGCCCTGGAGACTGCCAGTTGCCGCCAGTGGGATCCAGAGCTGACCCAGCGCAGTGTGATGAACGCTTGGATGGAGCGCGCTGAGGCGATCCGCCAGTGGCAGTTGTGTTTGCGCAGTGAACCCGGAGAGACCCAGTTGGTCACCGGCCTTGGCACCCAACGGGACTGGGAGCAGCGCTGTGAGGCGATGCTCAGGGCATAGCGAGTTGCCAGAGATAAGCGGTGGCTAATGGCACGCTCAGGTTGTCGAGGCCAAAGCCACTCAGTTGCTCGAGCCCCGTGGCGGCGATCGCGATGGCAGCCGCAGCCACCAAGCTGGGTGCGACTGCGCCCGTTCCCTGGGCGACTCCGATCAACAGGGCCAGGACCAGCCAGCTGGTGAGGGCCATGGTCGCGGTGCCCGCCAGGGATTTGGTTTGCCCGAAGATCTGCCAACGCGCTGACTGGATCTGGGGGCCCACCAGCCCCGCGAGTCCATCGCCGCAGGCCATTACCAGAACGCCTGCGGCCACGGGTAGCGGTTGCTGGGGCCAGAACAGGGCCAAGAGAATCGTGATCGAGGCGCCGTAGGCAATCGTCCCGTAGCTGTGGCGTCCGACGTCCTCGACGGCAGGCAGCAGGCGGAAGCGGTGGTTCAGGGCGGTGCCCAGCGTGACCAGGGCCGCGGCGCCCAGGGCCAGGCCTCGCGGAATCGCAAAGGCCCAGGCCAGGAGCACGACCGCGCCCGTACCGATGTGGACGACCTTGCGGCTCCACTCCTTCTGTTGCGGCCAGCGCCGGCGTACCGCCAGGGCCGTCAGCAGCACAGCAGCAAGCCAGGCCAAGACAGCGGCCACGCCCAGGAGCTGTTGCGTGACCACAGAACTCAGGCGATACGGCTCAAGCAGCCTGCTGGTAGTTGGTCATCAGGCGCAGCTTGAGAATCGCTTTCGATTCCAACTGACGCACCCGTTCGCGGGAGACGTTGATCTGGCGTCCGATTTCCGCCAGGGTCAGGGGCTCTTGGCCGGCGAGTCCAAAGCGCAGTTCGATGATCTTGCGCTCGCGCTCATTGAGCTGGGAGAGCCAGGTGCCGAGGTGCTCCTTCTGCAGGTTGCGATCCATGGAATCCATGGACTCGTTGCTGTTGGGATCCGCGATCAGCTCGCCGAGGGTGCTCCGGTCGTCGTCGCCTCGGGCATGGGCATCGAGGGAGGCGCAGGGGGCGCTTTGGGTAATCAGCTCTTCCAGCTCTTCCGGTTGCATGCCCATGGCATGGGCCAGCTCCAGGCGGTTGGGTTGGCGGCCAAAGCGATGGGAGAGCTCGCGGGTGATGCGACGCATCTTCGAGAGCTTCTCGCTGACGTGGATCGGCAGGCGAATCGTGCGGGCGCTGTTGTCGATGGCCCGGGTCATGCCCTGGCGAATCCACCAGTAGGCATAGGTTGAGAACTTGTAGCCCATGGCGGGGTCGAACTTGTCGACGGCTCGCTCCAGACCAATCGCGCCCTCTTGGACCAGGTCAAGCAGTTCCAGGCCTTGGTTCTGATATTTCTTGGCGACGCTGACGACGAGCCGCAGGTTGGCGGCCATCATTCGATCCCGGGCGCGGGTGCCCATCCGGATCTGATGTTTTTGGCGGGCGGTGAGTTCGGCGGCGGGCAGCTCCTGCAGACGCTTCATCGCCTGCACATGGTGAGCCAACTCAATCTCTTCGGCGGGAGTGAGGAGGGGTACCCGGCCGATATTGCTCAGGTACCAGCCGATCGAGTCAGCACTAAGGCGACCTCCCTGCCGGGACGCGGCGGATCGAGCGGTTGATTTGTTGCTCGAAGAGCCTGAAGCAGCGGGCTTGTTTGCAGGCATGGCAGCAGATGCGCAGGCTTCGGAGGTTGCTTTGGGCGGTTGGTTGTCTCTGCAGGGTTGCAGAACTGAACTAAAGGCCGCAAAACGAATTGATTTGGCCGGAATGTAGCACTCCTGGCCACTGCGAGATGTCAGGAATTGGAAGACTTACTAAGGCCTTTTCGTTCGTTTTTCTTTCTGTTTGTAGCCCTCGCTACGCGCCCGCCTCGACAGGGATCAGGCCCTTTCTCCAGCCATCCATCAAGTTGGCTTGCACGGCGATGTTGTCCTCTTCGGGAATGCGGCGGCTGAAGCTGCCATCGCTCTGCATGTCCCAGGCTGTGCAGTTGTCATTGAGATAGCTGTCGATCAGCCGTGTCAGCCGTTCGTGTAGATCGGGATCTTCGATGGGGACCACTGCTTCGACGCGCCGGTCGAGATTGCGACCCATCCAGTCGGCACTGCCGATATACGTCTCGTGCTTGCCGCCGTTCTCGAACCAGAACAGACGGGAGTGCTCCAGGAAGCGACCAATGACGCTGCTCACCCTGATGTTGTCGCTGACACCCGCCAGCCCAGGCCGCAAGCTGCACATCCCGCGCACCACGAGGTCGACCTGGACACCTGCTTGGGAGGCCTCGTAGAGCAGGGCGATGATCCGCGGGTCCACCAGGGCATTCATCTTGGCCTTGATGGCGGCGGGCTGACCGGCCTTGGCGTGCTCGATCTCCCGTCGGATGAGTTCTTGCATGCGGCGCCGCAGGCTCACCGGCGCCACCAGGAGGCGCCGGAAATCCTGTTGCTTGGAGAACCCCGTCAGATAGTTGAACAGTTCGGCCAGGTCCTGCCCCAGTTCCGGCCGGGCGGAGAGCAGACCCAGGTCCGTGTAGAGGGCTGCGGTTTTGGAGTTGTAGTTGCCTGTGCCGATGTGGCAGTAGCTGCGCAGCAAATCCTTTTCCTTGCGCACCACCAGCGTGATCTTGGTGTGGGTTTTCAGGCCGATCACCCCGTAGACCACGTGGACGCCTGAGCGCTCCAGTTGCCGGGCCCACTGAATGTTGTTGTCCTCGTCGAAGCGTGCCTTGAGCTCGACCAGCACCATCACCTGCTTGCCGTTCTCTGAGGCGCGAATCAGGGCGGCAATGATCGGGGAGTCTTTCGAGACCCGATAGAGAGTCATCTTGATGGCCAGCACCGAGGGGTCATCGGCGGCCTGATTGATGAACTCCTCGACGGAGGTGGAAAACAGGTCAAACGGGTGGTGCAGGAGCACGTCACCGCGGCGCAGCACCGAGAAGATGCTGGTGAATTCCTCGGCTTTAATCGAGCCGTCCTCCAGGAGGCTCTTCTGAGCTCTGGCCAGGCTGGTGGGAGTGCGGCCCCGATGCGGGGCATCCTTCAGGGCCGGCAGCGGAATGGCCAGCAGGCTCATCAGGTCATCGAGGCCCAGCGGACCGCCGACCCGATAGAGATCCTCCGGTTCAACGCCGGTGCCCTCCAGCAGCAGTTCCACCACGGCATCCGGCATCTCATCGGCGACCTCCAGGCGCACCACCTCGCCGCCCATGCGTCGTTTGCGCAGGCCCTGTTGTAGGGCCTCCATCAGGTCGTCGGCTTCCAGGTCCCGTAACTCCAGGTCCGCATCTCGGGTGACCCGGAAGAAGTAGTGCCCTTCCACTTCCATCCCAGGGAAGAGCAGCTGCAGGTTGAAGGCCACCACCTGCTCCAGGGGGACGGCGGTGAAGACCGGTTGCGGTTCGGTGGTGCTCAGTTCGGCCGGCAGTTCGACAAACCGCGGCAGGTTCTTTTGCGGGACCTTGACCCGGGCGAATTGTTGAACGCCGCTATCGGGATCGCGGATTAGGGCCGCGATGTTCAAGCTCAGGTTGCTGATGAAGGGGAAGGGGTGCGCCGGGTCCACCGCCAGGGGCGTGAGCACCGGGAAGATGGCGCGCTGGAAGTAGTCGTTGACCCAGGCCTTCTGCTTCTGATTCAGTCCCCGGTAGTCGAGGAGATGGACGCGTGCCTCGGCCAGCTGGTGCTTCAGGTAGTGGCGGTAGTGGGCCTGTTGTTGCTGCAGCAGCGGTGCGAGTTCTTTGCGCACCAGCGCCAGCTGTTGGGTGGGGGTTAGTCCGTCGTCGCTCAGGGTTTGAACGCCCGCTTCCACCTGTGACTTCAGTGAAGCCACACGGACCATGAAAAATTCGTCGAGGTTATTGCTGAAGATCGCGCTGAATTTGGCCTGCTCCAGCAGCGGCGTGTGTTCGCTCAGGGCCTGGGCCAGCACCCTCTGGTTGAAGGCGATCCAGCTGAGCTCCCGATTGATGTAGAGCTCCGGAGCAACCACTGGATCAGCCATGGATGACCCATCACTTTCTGCTGATCAACGTAGCAATCAGAAGGGATCTCAGGCGTGTTGCTCGCGACGCGGAAGGCCTCCAGCCACCAGGGCTGCGACCCCCGCGAGCACCGTGATGCCCAGCCAGAAGGGACTGCGTTGTCCCACCACGTCGTAGGCCAGGCCGGCGAGGGGAGGGCCGATAAAACTGCCCAGGCTCTGGAGGCCCTGAAGGCTTCCCAGGGCTGCCCCCTGGCCGGAGTCATCCAGGCGCCTGGAGACCAGGGCCCGAAGGCAGGGGGTGACCAGGCCGGTACCGAGCGCCAGGATCGCAACGGCGGGGAAGACGACACGGGTGGCGTTGTCGGCCGTTGCCATCGGCACCAGCAGGCAGCCGGCGATCACGAAGCCCAACCCAGCCAGGGTCAGTCGCCATTCGCCAAAGCGTTTCACCAGAGGTCCGATCAAGCCCCCCTGGACGACCGTCGCCACGATGCCGACCACCAAGAAGGCATTCGCGGCTAAGCCCGGTCCCCAATCAAAGGCCTGTTTGAAATAGAGGACCAGCACGGCTGTGAAGCCGTTGAAGGCGAGAAAAAAGAGAAAGAACGCCCCACACAAGCGGCGCACCTGGGGGTTGGTGAACACCTTCTGTAGGGCGATCAAGGGATTGAGGTCCCGTTTGCGTGGCATCGCCAGCCGCGCCTCGGGCGGGTGGGTTTCTGGCAACAGCAGCAGCACCAGCACCAGGTTGATCAGGGCGAAGGCCGCGGCGGCCCACACCGGCAGGGTGACGTTGGTCTGGGAGAGCAGGCCGCCAAAGGCGGGGCCCAGGATGAAGCCCAGGCCGAAGGCCACGCCAATCAGACCAAAAGCCTTGGCACGGTTTTCTGGGGTCGAGATATCCGCGAGCACTGCCCCTGCCGTGGCGGCGGTGCCGCCGCTCACCCCATCAATGAGTCGGGCGGTAAACAGCAGGATCAGGGGAAGGCTCGTCCCGGCGGCCCAGGGAATGGCCTGCCAATCAATGCTGACCGTGATCGCAAAGAGGCTCAAGCCGAGCACCGAGCCCGCCACACAAATGCCGATGACGGGTTTGCGGCCAAAGCGATCGCTCAGGGAGCCAATCAGGGGGGTGACGGCGAACTGCGCGATCGCGTAACTCCCGGCCAGCAGTCCCAGGGTGCGGCCGTTGTCCGTGAAGCTCGCCAGCAGGAAGGGCAGCAAGGGGAAAACAATGCTTTCCCCGAGCCGATCGTTCAGCAGCGTGAGGAACGCGCAGAGAGAGGTGGAGGGCCGTTTCCAGCTCACAGGGCTGTCCCCAGTGTTTGCCTCACCTTCCCATGGAGGCTTAAGCGCTCCTTAGTGGATCCGTCGGATCAGCTTCAGGATGAACTGACGCAGGGAAAAGGACTGTGCGGATCGGGGGTACTGGCGCTGCGGTGAACTCATCACCAGGCCACCCACCATCGAAAAGGATCCAGTCCCGCCTTTCACAAGCATGAGATGAACCGCTGGGTGCGCGAAAGATATGCCCCCTGTCTCGATTGCGCTCGTCAGAAGTGAACGTTTTTAGGTTTTGGATTCGCTCCGGGCAGGATGCATCGTGATGGTTCGCGCGATCGATTCACGGTGAGTTCCACTCCTTCTGGTCTGAGTCACCTCAATGCCAGCGGGGAGGCCCACATGGTGGATGTGGGTGGCCGCGCCGTGAGTGATCGTGTGGCCGTTGCGGAGGGGTTTATTCAGCTCTCGGCGGAGGCTCTGGCCCTGGTGGTGGAGGGGCGTGCGGCCAAAGGGGATGTTCTGGCCGTTGCTCGGGTCGCGGCGATTCAGGGGGCGAAGCGGACCTGGGAACTCATTCCCCTGTGCCATCCCCTGCCCTTAAGCGGGGTCTCCGTGGCGATTGAGCCGGTGGCGGATGGGTTGCGCATCGAGGCCTCGGCCCGCACCACCGGTGTGACCGGTGTGGAGATGGAAGCGCTGACCGCCGTGCAGGTGGGCCTGCTCACCCTCTACGACATGGTTAAAGCGGTCGATCCCGCCATGACGATTGGTCCCGTGCGCCTCCTGAGCAAGACCGGCGGGCGGCGTGGCGATTGGCAGCGTGATGACTGAGCCCTATCCCCGCGAAGGACTTCCCCTGGATCAGGCCCGGGCGCTGGTCTTGGAGGCGCTGCAACCCTTGGGGCTCTCGGAGTCCTTGCCCCTGGCGGACTGTCTGGGCCGCACCCTGGCGGAAACGCTTCATGCGGCGGAAGCCGTGCCAGGTTTCCGCGCTTCGATCATGGATGGCTATGCCATCGCCGGCTCTGAGCCGCCTGAGCCGGGGGACTCCTGGCAGCTGATGGGACGCTCCGCCGCGGGGGCACCGTTTCGCGAGAGCCTGCAGCCGGGACAGGCCGTGCGTGTCCTGACGGGGGCTGTCGTCCCTGAGGGAAGCGGTTGGGTGTTGCCCCAGGAATTGGTGGAGGCCTGTGATGGCCAGCTCCGTTTGCAGAAAGCCTGCGGGGTCAACCCCTGGATCCGCGCCATGGATGAAGAGGCGGCCGCGGGCGGGGTCTTGGCCCAGGCCGGGGATCGCTTGGGTGTAGCGGAGTTGGCGCGCCTGGCCAGTTGTGGCGTTCAGCAGTGCCGGGTTTGGTCACGGCCGCGCGTGGGTCTGCTGATTAGTGGCGATGAGTTACTTCCCCCCGGTGAGCCCCGGCAGTTGGGGGAGATCTGGGAGAGCAACTCGACGTTGCTTTGCGCCCTCTTGCAACGCCTGGGCTACGGGGTTGCCGTGCAGAGGGTGGTTGGCGACCAGCCCGAGCCGATGCGTCAGGCCCTGCTCGAGCTGGCGGCGAACGCTGATGTGGTGGTGAGCACCGGCGGCGTGTCTGCGGGGGATACCGATTGGATCCGGCCCTTGGTGGCGGAACTGGGGGAGGTGCGGTTCTGGAAGTTGTTCCTCAAACCCGGTCGTCCCTTGGCCTGGGGAACGGTGGCTGGGAGGCCCTTCTTCGGCCTGCCGGGCAATCCCGTGGCCGCCGCCGTGACGGCCCTGCAGTTGCTCTGGCCGGCGCTGCAACGGCTGGAGGGGGCTGAGGTTGCGCTGCTGCCGCGTCTGCGGGTTCAGTTGGAGCAGCCCCTTCGGCGCGGTTCGGGGCGCCCAGAATTGGCCCGGGCGTCCTTGGTGGTGGCCGACGACGGTCGCCTGTTGGCCCGGGTCGCGGGGTCCCAGGCGTCCTCCCGGATTGGCTCCCTGGCGCAGGCGGATTTGCTACTGGAGATTCCCGCGGAGCTGGGGAGCTTGGAGGCGGGTGCGGAGCTCTGGGCCCAGCTCCTGCGGCTGCCGATTTTTTGAAGCCCTAGAGCGGGGTGTTGCCCTCGATCCACTGGCTGGATCCATCGGCGCTCCATTCCCGCTTCCAAAAGGGGGCGTTGTGCTTGAGCTCCTCGAGCAGCTCTTGGCAGCAGCGTTGGGCTGGCCCGCGTCGGTCGGCCAAGACCGCGACACAGACGATGGCGTCGTTCACCGCGATGCGGCCGACGCGGTGTTCGATCAGGCAGGCCAAGGCGCCATGGCGCTTGCCGACGGATTCGGCAATGCGTTGGAGTTCCGCCTCGGTCATCCCGGGGTAGTGCTCAAGCTCGAGGGCGATAACGGCACTGGCGCTGCTGGCATTGGCGTTGCCGGCGCGCACACGGCCGATGAACGAACTGCAGGCCGCCGCCCGTTGCAGGCCCGCCTCGAGCAGCTGTTGTTCCCATTGCTGTAGGGAGACCAGTGGCTCAAACCGCTCCAGGTGCAGTCGAATCTGAATCGCGATGGGCTGCTCCATTAGCCCCCAGAGATCGGTGGCAGAAAGGCCAACTCGTCTCCGTTCTGCAGAGGCGTCTCGGCGCTGGCAAAGCGTTGATTGATGGCCACCCGGACCGCGTCCATGGCCCCGGGCAACTCCAGCGTCCGCCAGAGCTCTTCGGCGGTGGTGGGCTCCTCGAGCGGCCATTGACGCTCCGCCCAACCCGCCTGCTCCCGCAGGCTGGCGAACAGGCGGATGCGAATCGAGCCGGGTGCGCTGGAGCCCATGGTTCAAACGCTACCCAGCGGACGATCGGGGTTTGGCAGCATCAACGGACCCCTTGATCCCGCGCGTGGGCCTTTCGATTGCTCTGCTGACCGTCTCCGATACGCGGACCCTTGCCGAGGACCGCTCCGGCGATGCCCTGCAGCAGCGGCTGGAGGCGGCGGGCCATGTTCTGCAGGAGCGTCGCCTGGTGCCGGACAACCGCTACCGCATCCGCGCCGAACTCAGCCGTTGGATCGCCGATGAGGCGGTGCAGGTGGTGATCACCAGTGGCGGGACCGGTTTGACCGGGCGGGACGGGACTCCGGAGGCCGTGGAGCCATTGCTCGATAAACGCATTGAGGGGTTTGGCGAGCTCTTTCGGGTGCTGTCGTTTGAAACCATCGGCACCAGCAGTCTCCAGAGCCGCTGTTTGGCGGGCGTGGCTAATGGCACGGTCGTATTTGTTCTGCCGGGTTCCCTGGATGCGGTGGAAACGGCTTGGGATCGCCTGATCTCCGCTCAGTTGGATGGGGCGACCCGTCCGTGCAACTTGGTGCAGTTGCTGCCGCGCCTGACCGAGGCCCCATGACTGCGCTGGAGCCCGGGCTGCTCTTAGCCCTGGGGCTCATCGCCTTTTTGTATGCCTGCGTTGGCCATGCGGGCGCCTCTGGCTACATCGCCAGCCTGGCCCTCTTCGCCGTGCCGCTGGAGTGGATTCGGCCGATGGCTTTGGTGATGAATCTGGTGGTGGCGAGCCTGGCCAGTTGGCGTTTTTACCGCGATGGCCACCTTCCGGTAGTCGTCCAGCGCCGTTTCCTGCTGCCCCTGCTCTCCTGCTCGATTCCCGCGGCGCTGCTGGGTGGGAGTTGGCAGCTCCCGAGCGATGGCTTGAGCCTGTTCTTGGCCGTGGTGTTGCTCTTTTCGGCCCTGCGGCTTTGGCGGCCGACGGCGGGGCCTGGGGCGGCGGCCTTGGCCCTGCCTCCACTCCCATGGGTCTTGTTCACCGGAGCCCTGCTGGGTCTGTTGGCTGGGTTGAGTGGAACCGGGGGAGGGATCTTCTTGACTCCCCTCGTGCTGCTGGCGGGTTGGCTTCCCATCCGCCTGGCGGCCGGGGTCTCAGCGGCCTTTATCTGGTGCAACTCCCTGGCGGGCCTCAGTGGTTGGCTGCTGAGCTACGGCGCTTCTGCTCTGCCGCCCGTGCCAGTTCTGCTGGCCCCGTTGCCCCTTGTGGCCTTGGCAGGAGCCTTGGGGAGCTGGTGCGGCAGCCGGCGGTTTCAAGAGGTCTGGATTCGTCGACTGCTGGCGTTGGTGCTGCTGTTGGCCAGCCTCAAGTTGTCGGGTCTGTTGGCTTGGCTCTAGCCCCCCAGATAGGCCATCTCGGCTTTGGGCTGCGCCAGGCGCGAGGCACGTTCTTCGCTGTAGCGATCTCGGCGGTGGCTCCAGAGCTGGCCGATCGCTTGGCGAAGGCTTTCCGGGGTCTGTAGCCAAGGCTTGAGGTCTTGGCCCTGCGAGGCAAACAGGCAGGTGTAGGCCATGCCATTGGCTGTGACCCGTAGCCGGTTGCAGTCGCCGCAGAACGGTTGCGTGATGGAGGCCACGACGGCAACGGCCCCGCGGCCATCCCGGTAACTCCAGCGGCTGGCGGTGCTATGGGCAGGGCGTCCCAGGGGCTCCAGGGGCCATCGGCTGCCCAGGCGCTCGATCATTTCGGCAGCGGGCACGACCTGCTCGGGGGACCAGCCGTTGCGGTTGCCCACATCCATGGTTTCGATCAGCCGCAACTCCAGGCCCTGGTCGCGGGCGAGGGCGGCGAGGGGCAGCAATTGATCGTCGTTGCGTCCCCGCTGGATCACGCTGTTGAGCTTGAGCTCTCCAACGGCGGGATCAAACCCAGCGTCCTTGGCCGCGGCGATGGCCGCCAAGACCTGCTGCAGGAGCTGTACTCCCTGGTGCGGCCGGCCGCTCATCTCCCCGACACGCTCAGGCGCGACGGCATCGAGGCTGATGGTGATGCGCTGCAACCCTGCTCGCCGCAGCCGCTGGGCTCGCTCAGGGCTGAGCAGCAGGCCATTGGTCGTTAAAGCGATGTCGCTCAACTCCCGCAGGGGGCTGTTGGTGTGCCTTCGCGCGAGGCCGATGGCCTCCAGTAATTCCTCCAGATCAGGCGTCAGCAGCGGTTCCCCACCGGTTAGGCGCAGGCTGCTGACCCCCAGGCTGCAGGCCGCTTCGATCACCCGCAGACGCTGCTCCGTTGTCAGTCGGTCTGGTGCTTCTTCCCCGTCCGGTTGGCAGTAGGGGCAAGCCAAGTTGCAGCGCGCTGTCAAAGAGAGCCGCAGGACCCCAAGGGGACGCTGAAGTTGATCGGTGGCCGGTCCTGGGCTCATGGCATCAGCCTGGCGCGCTCCGCAGGCGTGTTCGCATTGAGGAGTTGCTGGGCAGGAAGCACCACAGCTTGATGGGGGATGGTGGCGAGCCAGCCCTGCCAGCGCCGCTCCCCCGCCTCTAGCGCCTGGGCGAGGGTGCTGCGCTGCTTGGCTCCACCCGGGTAGATCCCCAGCAGGGGCTGCAGCTGTTGGCCGTCATGGGCCACCGCAGCCTGGCCTGGCGCGAGCTCCCACTGGGTGATCAGCGACTCCAGCGTCTCTTGGCTCAGGCGGGGCATGTCCACCGGAGCGATCAGCACAGCGCTGTCGCCTGTGCTGGAAAGCACCTGTGCAAGGGCCCTGAGGGGGCCTTGGGCAGGCGGGGGCTCCAGGGTGAGGTGGACCCGCTCGAGCCCGGCCACCAATGCCGCATGGCTTGGGTGTTGGCTGCAAACCGCGACCGATTCACAGACTCGACTGAGGAGCTCCGCAGTGCGTGAAAGCCAGCTCCCGCCATCGGGGTGCGGGAGTGCTGCCTTGTCTTGGCCCATGCGCCGGCTCGCACCGCCGCAGAGCACGGCGCCATGGATCCGCACTGGAGTCATGTATGCACGATGTAGCGCTGGGAACCGCTCTTAATGTCGCTGTTGCTACCAAGCAAATCCCTGGGCCTTGTTGCTCGGACAGGCGATAAGCCTGGTTGATTGCATTGATTAGCCCGCGTCCGGTCCGCTGCCTGGATTGATCTTTGGTAGCTGTCGTTACCCGTTGGGGTGGCTCTCGGGTGGTCCAATTCCGTCAGCGCTTGATGCGCGATTCCCCCGGTCGCTGCTTTTTGAAGGCCTGGGCTTACTCCACTGTCCCTGTCCTCCATGCTTGGCGATCTTTGGTCGCTCCAGGGGAGATATCGCACTCTTCATCTCACCTGGTTCGCCTTCTTCCTGACGTTTGTCGTCTGGTTCAACCTGGCTCCACTGGCTACAACGGTTAAGGCCGATCTTGGCCTCGACCTTGGTCAAATCCGTACCGTTGCGATCTGCAACGTTGCCCTCACAATTCCTGCTCGCGTGCTCATCGGCATGCTGCTGGATAAGTTCGGTCCCCGTAAGACCTACTCGGCGATTCTTGTCTTCTCGGTGATCCCCTGCCTGCTGTTTGCATCAGCGCAGGACTTCAATCAACTGGTGGTTGCTCGTCTGCTGCTCTCCATCGTTGGTGCTGGCTTTGTGATCGGTATCCGCATGGTGGCCGAATGGTTCCCGCCCAAGGAAATCGGTCTGGCGGAAGGGATCTACGGCGGTTGGGGCAACTTTGGCTCGGCCTTCTCTGCGCTGACTCTTGTCGCCCTTGCTGGCTTCCTGTCCTTCTCAGGTGGCTTCGAGCTGCCCACCGGCGCCATTTTGAATTGGCGTGGTGCGATTGCTCTGACCGGCATTATTTCGGCGGTTTACGGGGTTATCTACTTCTTTAACGTCACTGATACTCCCCCCGGTAAGGCCTACCAAAAGCCGGCCAAGTCTGCTGGTCTTGAGGTGACTTCCATGCGGGATTTCTGGGGCCTGCTGGGCATGAATGTTCCCTTCGCGGCCATTCTCTGCGTGCTCTGCTGGCGCCTGCAAAAAGTTGGCTTCCTGAATGCCGGCACCTATCCCCTGGCGCTCCTGGCAGTTCTGGTTTGGTTCGGCTTCCAGACCTGGGGCATTATTCGCACCAACCGCGATCTGATCAACGGCGTTAAGCAATATCCCAAGGAAGACCGCTACGAGTTCAAGCAGGTCGCCATTCTGGAGCTCACCTACATCGTGAACTTCGGATCTGAGTTGGCGGTTGTCTCCATGCTGCCGACGTTCTTTGAGACCACGTTTGATCTGCCGAAGGCAACAGCCGGCATCCTGGCGTCCTGTTTTGCCTTTGTGAACTTGGTGGCTCGTCCCGGTGGCGGTCTGATTTCCGACAAGCTCGGCAGCCGCAAAAACACCATGGCCTTCCTGACCGGTGGCTTGGGCATTGGTTACTTGATCATGAGCATGATCAAGCCCGGCGCGTTCTCCGGCTCCCTGGGCATCACCGTCGCGGTGTTGATCACGATGCTGGCCTCGTTCTTCGTCCAGGCCGGTGAAGGTGCGACCTTCGCGATGGTGCCGCTGGTCAAGAAGCGTGTGACGGGGCAGATCGCAGGTCTTGTGGGCGCCTACGGCAACGTTGGTGCGGTTGCTTACCTGACGATCTTCAGCTTGCTGCCGATGTGGATGGGTGGTGGCAAAGATCCCTCTGCGGAGATCGTTGCCTCCTCCAACAGCGCCTTCTTCCAAATCCTCGGTACTGCGGGATTGATCGTCGCTTTCCTCTGCTTCTTCTTCCTGAAAGAGCCCAAGGGCTCCTTCGCTGAAGAGCATGCGGACGAGAAGGCTCTCGTTAACGCCTAATCCTCCCCGTCGCTGGGGTTCTCAGGGGGCGGCCATCAGGAGCCGCCCCTTTTTCTTTCGACCTTGTTTCGTTCCTGGTCATGGCCCAGTCCGCTTCCGGCAACGTGCGTAGCCAATGCCCCTATTGCGGTGTTGGTTGTGGGCTTGAGCTGATTCCGCCGGCTTTGCCCGGTCAGGCGGTCAAGCGCGACGCCGAGGGCAATCCGATCTGGACCGCGAGGGGCGATCGCCAGCACCCCTCAAGCCTGGGCCAGGTCTGCATCAAGGGTGCGACCGTCGGCGAGACCTTGGACCGTGGGCGTCTCCGGGAGCCGCTCTATCGCTCCAGCCTGGACGACCCGTTTCAACCCATCCGGTGGGAGCAGGCCATGGACCTGCTGGTGGGCCGGATCCGCAGCACCTTGGCCACCAAGGGGGCTGACGCCATTGCCATGTACGGCTCTGGCCAGTTCCACACCGAGGACTATTACCTGGCCCAGAAGTTGTTGAAGGGTGCATTGGGCACCAACAACTTCGATGCCAATTCCCGGCTTTGCATGAGCTCCGCGGTGGCGGGCTATACCCGCAGCCTCGGCTCCGATGGCCCCCCTGCCTGTTACGAGGATCTGGACCACTGCTCGGTGGCTTTCCTGATTGGAACCAACACCGCGGAGTGCCACCCGGTCCTGTTCCAGCGTCTGTTGAAGCGCAAAAAACGCAATCCAGGCAGCGTCACGATCGTGGTGGTCGATCCCCGCTCAACGGACACAGCCAAGGCCGCTGACATTCATCTGCCCATCGCCCCGGGCACTGATCTGGCGCTGCTCCACGGTCTTGCCCATCTGGTGCTGCGGGAGAACGGTCAAGACCCGGCGTTCATTGACGACCACACCGAGAACTACGACGCTTTTTTTGATGTCGCGGCCCGTTGGACGCCCCGAAAGGTCGCCCGCTTTTGCAACATCCCAGAAAAACGGCTGCGGGAGGTGGCGGAGCTGTTTCGCCGGCGTGAGCGGGTCCTCAGTCTCTGGTCGATGGGGGTCAATCAGCGGCGCGAGGGCACCGCGGTGGTCGGCGGCCTGATCAACCTTCACCTGCTCACCGGTCAGATCGGCAAAGAGGGAGCGGGACCCTTTTCATTGACGGGGCAGCCCAACGCCATGGGTGGCCGGGAGGCCGGGGGCCTGTCCCATCTGTTGCCGGGGTACCGCCTGGTGACCAACGCCGAACACCGTCAGGAGGTTGAGCAGGCCTGGGGACTCCCCGCCGGCAGCATCGCGGCGACGCCGGGCTTGGCGGCCTGGCAGCAGGTGGAGGCCATGGAGCGCGGCGAGCTGGATCTCTGGTGGGTGGCCGCAACGAATCCCCTGGTGAGCCTGCCGGACCTCGATCGCGTCAAAGCTGCGATGCGGCGCTGCCCTCTGGTGGTGGTGAGCGATGCCTACGCCGACACGGAAACGGCTCACTACGCCCACCTGGTCTTGCCGGCGGCCCAGTGGAGCGAGAAGGCCGGTGCGATGACCAATTCCGAGCGCAGGGTCACCTATTGCCCGGCCTATCGCCCTCGCCACGGCGAGAGCCGGCCCGACTGGGAGGTGTTCGCGGAGGTGGGTCGGCGCCTGGGCTTTGAGGAGCAGTTCAGCTACGACTCCGCGGCTGAGGTGTACGCGGAATTCAGTCAGCTCACGGCCGGGCGTCTCTGTGATGTCTCTGGCTTGAGTCATGCCCTGTTGGAGGAGGCCGGCCCCCAGCAGTGGCCCTTCCCGGCGGGCAGTTCAGCCACCACCGAGGCCAAGCGGCTCTACAGCGACCATCAATTCGCGACACCCTCGGGACGTGCTCGCTTCTGCATCGACCAACCCCTGGGATTAGCGGAACCTCCCTGCGAGACCTATCCACTGGTGCTCACCGTGGGCCGGTATCTCGGTCAATGGCACACCATGACCCGCACGGGAAAGGTCGATCGGCTGCAGACCATGCATCCCGAGCCGCTGCTTGAGATTCACCCCCAAGATGCCCTTGAGCTCAAGCTGCGGGATGGGGAGTTGGCGGCTGTGAGTTCACGCCGCGGACACATCACCGCCAACGTCAAAGTCACCGATCGCATCCGCCGTGGGTCGGTGTTTCTTCCGATGCATTGGGGGTTTACCCAGGAGAAGGCATGCGAGGCCAATACCTTGATGCACGATCAGGCCTGTCCCGTCTCCAAGCAGCCGGAACTCAAGGCCTGCGCGGTCATCGTTGCCCCGGCGGTGTCGGTGGTCAAACCGGTGGAGCAGGAGGCGGGGCGCCTGGAGGCCCTGCGGCGCTGGTTCAGCCCAGCACTTCGCTAAAGGCGGCCTCCAAGTTGTGGTGGTCATGCCCTGGCCTGGCCAGCTTGCACAGGGCAAACCGCTCTAATTCGTTGAGCGCGCCCCATTGCTCTGTTTGTAGGGGGATACCGCGGAGTTGCGCGGCCTCGATCAAGACCTCGGGAATCTGCTGCGGGTTTTGCCAGGGCTCGCCGCTGGCGATCGGCAGCGTTTTGGCCTGACCGTCGGCCATGGTCTCCGTGCGACTTAAGAGATGCTCTCCCAGTTGCTCAAGCGCGTCTTGGGTGTCGAGCCAGTCGACAAGTGTTTGCCGCTCGTCTTGGTTGAGGGCGAGCCAATGGTTGAGCTTGAGCTTGATGCCGCAGAGGTCCAGCTTGCGCCGCACGCAGAGGGGAATGCAGCGCCAGTTGCCGATGAAATCGCTTTCAAAGTCAAAGCAATGGCTTGCTGAGGGGGCCTCAGTTGTCACGGCCAGACGTCGTTCTGGTAGTGATTTTGACGCTTCTGAGGATTGCTTGCTCCCGGCGGATGGGTTTGGTGTCAACGGCGGCCAAATCGGTGCGTTGGTCTCTTCAAACTCACTTCAACTCTTCCGTTCACCATGCGTTTGGCCGTTGCTCTTGGGGTTCTGCTGGGAAGTTCCCACGGCTGGGTGAGCAGCGATCGACTTCTGGCAGGCGCGGCCGCCTGGTCCATGGCGCCGGCGGCGTCCACAACGTTTTGGACCGGTTCAGCTGGCGAGGGTTGGCTGACGTCTCCATAGTGGATGGGTTGAATCCCCCATGCCGTCATGGCAACCAAAACTGGAGTTGCGGTTCAGGGCCGCCATCCCCTGACGATCGCCACAGGTTTCCTAGGAGCCTTTGTTGTCGCGTCCTTGGGCGTCCAACTCATCCGTAGTGCCTCCATCTCGGCTTCCGCACCCGTGTCGGTGCAGCCCGTGATTGCTGGCCAAGCGGCGATGTGGCAGGTGCTGGGCGAGCGCTGATTGGTTGCTCTCAGCCCATCTCCTGGCGCAGACGCTGGAGGTGGGCCATGACCACCCCCGAGCTCAGAAGATCTCGGCAGCGCTCGAGGCCGTCGGTGAGGTTCGCCTCCAGTCCGGCCTGCCAGAGGTAGGTGCCTGCATTCCAGATCAAGGCGGTCGCGAGTTCCCCTTGTCCGCCGAGGGCGGCGGCCGATTGGTTCCCCCAGGTCTCAAGCCCGTCCCAAAGCGGGTCGGCTCCGTAGCAACCGTTGTCGCGGGGGTGGAGAATCTGGCGCCCGTCCTCCTCTCGGGTTGGACGACCCGTCACGCAGGCCCGACTGATCGGCAGATCGGTGCTTCCCTCGAGGCCTTTGACGGTCAGCACGTTGGTTTCCCCCGCTAAGTCCAGTGCCTTCCAGGCCCGCGCTTCGGTTGGCGGGTGGACAAAGCCACTGACCAGCAGGTGCTCGCCCTGGTGCGCAGTCCAGAGCAACTCGAGGCTGGCCAGCGGTGGCCGCTTGCCGAGATCCTCGCGGTAAGGGATCAGGGTTTCGGCATCCGGGAGGTGGTCCGGTTGATGGACCAACGCCAGATCGCAAGCGTTGAGCTTGGCCTGGACCCACTCGACGCTTCGGCCGGCGAGCTGCAGGCCCAAACAGGCGAACAGCTCCTGGGCCGTGATCCCGTATTTCACCGGGATGCGGCCGGCCCCTTGCAGCACCACGGGGAGTCCGGCACTCGAGAGCACCAGGGCGGTTAGGGGGTAGATCGGAGCGGTGCGCGTGCGCCCGTCAAAGGGCATGCCGAAGCTGATGGCTGGCTTGCCGGTTGTCAGCTGCGGGCCCCGCTTTCGGTACACATCCAGCATCCCGGTGAGCTCCTGAGGCTCAGGCCGGCGGATGCGGTGGGCGATCAGGAAGGCGCCGATTTGGGCCGGGCTAGCGGCCCCATCGAGCATCAGTTCGAGGGCGTGGGCGGCTTCTTCGCGCGTCAGTCCACTACTGGTGTGCTCGCCACTGCCGACTTTTCGGAGATAGGCCTTGAACAGCTCACGGCCATTCGGTGGGCCGTCGGTTGGGGGAGCGGCGTAGGTCAAGCCGACAGAAGAGCTCGTTCTCACTGGATTCTCCGTGCCGACAAGGCCCGATCTGGTAGCAGCAGCTACCAAGTTGTTTCAGGCTCGGTAACAAAGGCTGCGAAGTTGATCCCCATCTGCAGCGAATCTGACATGCGAGCAGAACGCAGATTGCGCTTCATTCTGTTCACTCCTCTCATCAATTCTGGCCTGTCTCCATGACGGTTACTCCTGTTTCAATGCCCTCGTTGGCAGCTCCCTCTCCCGCCACAATCACGGCGACGTTGATGGCGGCGAAGAAGGCCAAAGGGCTGAGCTTCGCTGATCTGGAGGCCGCCCTGGGTCGCGATGAAGTGTGGATCGCGTCGCTGTTCTACTGCCAGTCCACCGCTTCGGCTGAAGAAGCCCAAAAGCTGGCTGAACTGCTCAGCCTTGACCATGCCATTACCGAGGCACTGCAGTCGTTCCCGACCAAGGGCGGTCTGGATCCTGTGATCCCGACTGATCCGCTGATCTATCGCTTCTACGAGATCATGCAGGTGTACGGAATGCCCCTGAAGGACGTGATCCAAGAGAAGTTTGGTGATGGCATTATGAGCGCCATTGATTTCACCTTGGATGTGGACAAAGTTGAAGACCCTGCTGGTAACCGAGTGAAGGTCACCATGTGCGGCAAGTTCCTTCCTTATAAGAAATGGTGAGCTTCGGCTCCCAAAGCAAAAGCCCACCAACGGTGGGCTTTTTTTGTGGCGAATTGTAGAAATGAATAGTTATGCCAAGGCCTGCTCGACCAGGGCTTGATGCCTGACCTGAGCCTTGAGTTGACGCCGCAGCGGCTCTTCTAAGGCTGTGCCAGCCAATTCGCCTCGAAGCTCCAGCAGCTGCTGGCAGCATTCCAGGCTGCCGATGCAACCGAGGGCCTGGAGTGCCGCTTCAGCGACGCGGGGCAGAGCTTCGGTGCTGATGCAGCCGCGAATGGCAGCTAAGACGCTGGGTTCGTTGCGCCGTTGCAGCAGCTTGATCGTGGCAATCACCACATCGGCGCGAAAGTCCTGCAGCAGAGGCGTCGTCAGGCGTAGGACCTCCTCGGCCGTCAGGCTGCGATTGCGGAAGGTCAGCAGGCTGAGGCCTGCCAGGCGATGGCTCTGGCCAGGTGCGCTCAGCGCTGATTCGATGATCCTGAAATCGATCAGATTGCCCCAGCAGCCGAGGGATTCGAGCACATCGGGCTCCAGGGGTCCGGCCTCTGGCAGCCAGGTAAGGAGCTGAGTGCAGGCCTGGGGGTGATGACAGATTCCCAGGGCGCGAATGAGGGGCAGAGAAATGCCCTGCGATTGGCAGAGGGGAAGGATCAAGGCAATGGCCTCGGGTCCGGCCATCCCCAGCCGCTCAGCCAGGCTGAGGGCAAGGGTGGGATCGGAGACCCGAGGCAGCAGAGCGCTCAGTTCTTCAGGGGTGAGGGGCTGCCGCCTCCAGCGTCCGAGCCGCTCGCTCAGAGCAGCTTCCTCATGGGGCTGAAGAAGGTCAGAGGCAGGGGCGACAGCGAGTCCCATTGATCAGCGAGCCCCCAGCTCGGCGGCCAGTTCCCGCTCCAGCTTGTCGTCGTGCTCACTGGGGAGAACGTTGGGCATCTTGGTGCGGTGGGTGCTGTAGAAGAGCATCCCGATGAAGACCATCCCGCCCACGATGTTGCCGAGGGTGACGGGGATGAAGTTCCAGACGATCACCTTGCCGAAGGACACACCGGAGCCCAGCAGCGGGCCGGCGGTATGCAGGAACTGGTTCACCACGATGTGCTCCATGCCCATCGTTTGGAAGGCCGTGATCGGCAGCCAGCAGGCCAGCAGCTTGCCGGGAACGCTCTTGCTCACCAGGGCCATGGTCACGCCCAGGCAGACCAGCCAGTTGGCGACCATGCCCCGCAGGAAGGCCAGGAAGAAGCCAGTGCTGCCAAGGGCTTCGTACTTGGTGACCACATTCAGCTTGTTGAGCTTGATGATCGTGGCGGCCACAACCTGCCAGCCCTTGCCACCGTCGGCAGCGGCCAGGGGCTCAACGGTGCCGGCGCTGGTCAGGCTGGCCCACATGATCAGGGCAACAACGGCGGTGCCGATGAAGTTGCCAATCCAGACCCAGGCCCAGTTGCGGAAGGTGGCGCTCCAGCTCGCCTTGCCGGCCCAGACGCTCATGGGCAGCAGGGCGAAGTTGCCGGTGACCAGCTCCATGCCGAAGAGGACGATGCTGGCGAAGCCGAAGGGGAAGAGCAGCGAGCCCAGGAAGGGCATCTTGCTCTGGGCTGCCACGGTCAGGGCCAGGATCACGGCGAGACCGAGGATGGCTCCGGAATAGAAACCGCGGATCAGCAGGTTCTTGACGCTGACGGTTGCTTTTTTGCCGCCGGCAGCAATCATGCCGTCGACTAATTCGTTGGGTAGGACATAGTCCATCTGTGAAGCTGTCGCGCTCATGTTTTGCTCTGCAAGTGATGTGTGAGGAAAGGAATTAACCGCTAATGCGGTTCATCAAGCGAGAAATGATGTCTTGGCTGCCTTGGGGCCTGTTGACGGCAGCTTTGTCAGTGCCACTGCTGCTCAGCCAATTCACAAACCGAGAGAAGACATCTCCCTTTTGCTGCGTCGTTGATGAAGACATGCGTCCGAAGTTGAGGGTGAGACGGTGCGATCTGATTGAGGACAGGCTTCAGAAGAAAGGAGCACCTGGTCTCAAAAATGCCGGTAAATGTGTAGTGCGGACTGCGGCTTTTTACGTCCTGGGCTTGGCGCCAAACTGTTCAATGAGAACCTCTTTCAGCACCGCTTGGATTTCACTGGCGGGAACTCCTTTGCGGTGCATCTCGCCGATTTGAGGGTTGGCACCTTGGGAGCCGCCAATGGTGATGTTGTAGCCCTCGCCCATGCCGCCATCGGGCTGTTTGGTTTTGGTTCCGGTGAGACCAATGGCGCCCATGTAGGCCTGGCCGCAGGTGTTGGGGCAGCCCGTCCAGTGGATCTTCAGTTCCTCCGGAAGGACCAATTCACGATCCAGCGCTTCAGCAGCAGCGAGGGCTTGATCCTTGGTGTTGGTGAGGGCAAAGCTGCAGTAGCTGTTGCCGGTGCAGCTGACGGTGCCAGCGGCAATGTGGCTGGGGTTCAGGCTGAAGCGCTGCAGCAGTGGTTCCGTTTCAAAGGCCTGGAGTTGAGCGCTGCTGATGCCGGTAAAGATCACGTTTTGATCTTCCGTCAGGCGCACACTGCCGTCGCCATGGCGCTCGGCAAGGGCGGCAATGTCTTGGAAGTCTTCGGCCAGCAGGCGTCCGACGGGAACATGGACACCGGCGTAGTGCAGGTCCTGCTGCTTCTGCGGGTGGATGCCGTAGTGGGAGCGGGGTTCAGCGTCGAAGACTGAACCTGGATCTGGGGTCAGCGGACCAAAGCGTTCTTCCACCATGGCCCGGAAAGCCTCCAGGCCAACCTCGTCGAGATACAGACGGAAGCGACCCTTAGGACGCTTGTCCCGCTCGCCGTTGTCCCTCCAGATCTTGATCACGGCTTCGGTGATCGCACAGATTTGATCTGGCTTGACCCAAGCATTCAAGGGAATGGCATAGGCATTCATCTGGGAGGAGAGGATGCCGCCGATCCAGACGCCGAAGCCCATCTCGCCGTTGCGCTCAACGGGGTGGAAGGCGATGTCGTTGTGGAGCAGGAAGTTGTCGCGTGCACCAGCGACAGCCGTATTCCACTTCCGCGGAAGGTTGGAGAACTCGGGGTTGCCCTGGTGGTTGCTCGTGAGGAAGTTTTCGAGCTCCTGGGTGTACGGGCGAGTGTCGACAATCTCCAGGGGGTCAATGCCGGCAATGGGATTTCCGGTGACGTTCCTGGGGTTGTCGAAGGCCGACTGGATGGTGGTCAGGCCAACCGCTTTGAGTTGACCCAGAATCTCGGGCAGGTCCTCCAGGAGGATGCCGCGCATTTGGATGTTTTGGCGCGTGGTGATGTCAGCGCTTCCGTTGCTGCCGTAGCGAGCCACGATGTTGCCGACGACCCGAAGCTGCTCTGCGGAGATCACCCCGTTGGGAACCCGCAGGCGCATCATGAACAGCCCTGGAGTTTTGGGTCTCCAGAACATTCCGTACCACTTCAGTCGCAGCTGAAGATCCGTCTCATCGACGTTCTCCCATCCAAGTTTGGCGAACGTCTCGATTTCGCTGCCGACGAGTAGGCCGTCTTTGTCAGCTTTGTTCTGCTCAATCTTATTGAGCTTCTTACCTTCGAGCCAGCTCGGTAGTGCGCTGGGTATCTCGTTTGCGTTGGACATCGTTGGCGTCGCCACCATGGGAAATCGGTTCAGATGAAGTCAGCAACTGAGCCGTTTCCAAAACAAAGAACGACTAGTGGGGGGAATCAAATCATTCGCCCTCTGCACTGCTTTGTCGCCGTTGTTACGGATCGACGCCGTCCAAGGGGAGTGGTGAAAAGGGTGTCAACGGATACCTAAAGGGGTCCCATCTTCCGGGTTGATGGTCACGCTCTTCGGCCCCGCGCAGCTCAGTATTGGCGTCCGATTTCGCCCAGCATTCGCGTCGCTCCACCGCGAATCATTTGCCAGACCTTGCCCATGGCGGCGAAGTCGGCATCGAGTTCGCGCCTCCACTGCGGGGTGGGCTGCATCTCCCGGTAGCGGGGGCGTCCGTAGCTGCTCTGGGGCCTGCGGCGGGAGCTGGGCAAGGGGCGGGCGGCTGGCATGGTGTTCCTATGAATCCGGTGTATGTGACTCCATCAGCAGGCCCGGGGTGCTGGCGGTGGCCGTTGCTACCGAAGCCCTCCGCTGCTGGGCAGTCGCCCTTGTTCTTGGTGGTCCACGGCCACGCCGGTGGGCAGATTCCCCAGGTCATCACTGAGCTGCTGAACGATCTCGCCCAGGCCCGTCAGGCTCCGGTTTGGTTGCAAGCCCTCACGGCTGATCCTCTGGAGCTGCCCCAGGGGCAATCGCTGCTGTTGGTGCCCCTGCTGCTGACGCCCGGCAGCCATGCTCGCAGTGATGTCCCGGGGATCCGTGATCGGCTGCGCCGAGAAGGGCATCAGGTGTGCACGCTTCCTTTCCTCGGGGCCTGGGGCCCCTGGTTGGAGCATTTGCGCGCGCTGAATGCTCCGGCTGTGTTGCACCATCCCCTTCGGCCAGGGGTGGCGGATCGCTACCTCTCGGCCCTGAGCCGCTACCTGGGGGTGCCCTGCTTAAGTGCAGACCGAAGCGCCCCGAGCGATGCGGCGGCATTGCCCTTGGCCCTTGCGCCCAATCGGATGACGGCCCATCTACGGACGGACGTCTCCCCCTGTCTGGCGCTGCTGGAGCGTCCGGCCACCCGTCAGTTCTTGTTCAACCTCCTGCTCGATCTGCCATGACCGCTGACGTTGCCGGCAAGGTGTATCTGGTGGGAGCTGGTCCCGGTGACCCCGACCTCCTGACGGTCAAGGCCCAGCGTTTGCTTAGCCAGTGCGATGCCCTGGTCTATGACTCACTGGTGCCGCGCGAGGTCTTGGCCTTGGTGCCGGACGGTGCCGAGCAGCACTTCGTTGGGAAGCGCCGGGGCCATCACTCTGTGCCCCAACCCAGCACCAATGCCGTGCTGGTGGAGATGGCCAAGCGCCATCGCTGCGTGGTGCGTCTGAAGGGTGGGGATCCCTTTCTCTTTGGTCGTGGCGGTGAGGAGGCGGCCCACCTCGAGCGTCATGGGATCGCCGTGGAGGTGGTTCCCGGGGTGACGGCTGGGATCGCCGCCCCTGCCTATGTCGGCATTCCCGTGACCCATCGCCGTGCGGGCAGTTCCGTCACCTTCGTGACCGGTCACGAGGAGATTGATAAGCGTCGTCCTGGGGTGGACTGGCGCGGCTTAGCCCGCAGCAGTGATGGCCTGGTGATCTACATGGGCCTGCACAACCTGCCCCATATCTGCGAGGAGTTGATTGCCGGCGGCCTGGACGCCTCAACCCCTGCTGCGGCGGTGCAGCAAGGCACGGTGCGGGGGCAGAAGGTGGTGGTCTCCACCTTGGGTGGTTTGGCTGCAGCCGTTCAGGAGGCGGAGCTGGCCTCCCCGTCCATCGTGGTGATTGGCGATGTCGTCAGTCAGCGCGTTGAAAGCTGCGCCCCTGAGCCGGCCCTCGTGGAGATGCCGATTCCGCTCAAATAGGGCTGAGGCCGTCCCAGGTGCAGGGTTCGCAGGGACCATCCGCGAGGTGCTCGGCGCACCTGGGCGGAGAGCCACTGCTGATCCCGTTCCTTGAGGGCTGCTCGATCGCTTAGGTCTTCGCCGCCGTAGAGCAGGTTGATGATCCGATCTGGGTCAAGCTCCAGTTCCGCCACCTCATTCCAGAGGCCTTGGCTGGCTTGGGCATCGGCCCGGCCGATCTGTGCCTCGGCGAGGGACTGGGCCAGCAAGATCACCAGGGCCTGTTCTTTGCGGGCAGAAAAGCTGTCACTGCTGATCCCGGCGCGGCTCGGGCGGTCAGTGCAGCTGCTGGAGGGGGCTGTCATCACAACCTTCCAAGGGTTGGGCTAACGCTAATCAGGGTTGGGCCAGTTGCCTTCTGGTCGTTAGGCCTCGGCGCGCCAATTGGGCAACCCGAGGGAGTCCCGTTGGCTGAAGCGCTCGCAAACGGCATAGGCCGCGGGAAGGTTGGCGACCCGCTCCCAGCTTCCGTCGCTGTCGTTGTGGTTCACGACATAGCCGCCGCCCCCGTCACGGGCGATCCGGCAGCCATCACCGGTGAGTCCGACGAGATGCAGATGGTCGCCCATGAATCCGACTGCTGACTGGGTGATTTCTAAGGCCGGTGAATGTCTCCCGGCTCTGTGTTCGTTTCCCCACGCAATCAAACGTGAGCCTTTGGAAGGCAAACAAAAAAGCCCTTCACGTTTTCTTTGGGATCGCCCCTGATTGCGCCACGATTTCTAGTTTTTGTAGGTGAATGTGCCTAGTTCATGGTGTGCCTGAGCCGTTCGCCAGTGATCCCCGGTCGCGACCCGTGTCAGCAACTGGCCATCGAGAGCGGCGGTCGATTAATTGATTTGGACCTGGGCTTCGCTCGAGACCTGCGGCAGGCGGGATCGCACAGCGAAGGGGAAAACGGCCAAGGAGAAGGCGCTGGCCAGAGCGATCTGTGTCAGTTCGCCGCCGGGAATCAGGCGATTGGAGCCGCTCAGCTCGGCAATCAGCAGCAGGCCGATTAAGTAGCCAAACCACCAACGGCCATGCGTCCCATCGAGCGGTCGGCCTTGCCAGCGGTTGACTCCCGTAAAGATCAGGGCCGGAACCAGGACGAGGGCGATGGCGCCTTCAACGGCTGTGCGTCCGCACCAGAGCACAGCCCAGCTGGCGGCCATGAAGGTCAGCGGACAGACCAGTGCGGCAGCAGGAAGCGCAAAGGCGCGATGGGCAGTCGGGAGCTGCTGACGGAGGGCCAGCAGGCTGACGGGCCCAACGGCCAAGGCAATCACCAAGCAGGCGGTCAGGAAGCTCACGATCTGCTGCCAGCTGGGGCCAAGCAGCAGCATCACAACGCCAATCACCAAGCTCAGGATGAGTGCTGTGCTGGGCACGGCTTGGCGGTTGAGGTGCTCCAGCCGTCTGGGCAGCAGACGCAGGCTGCCCATCATCCAGGCCACCCGGCCGGAGAGCCCCAAGTAGGTCATGGCGGTCGCTCCCGGGGAGATCACCGCATCACTCAGCAGCAACCCCACGACCCAGCTCAGACCGAGTCCCATGGCGATCGCCGCCAGGGGGCCGCCGTGGGCACTCAGCTGCAGCGCTCCCCAGCCCGCGCCCAGGCTGCTGTGGGGCACCGCCACGAGAAAGGCCAGCTGCAGCGCCAGATAGATGGCGATGGAGAGCCCCAGTCCCAGGCCCATGGCCAGGGGCACGGTGCGTTGGGGGTCTCTGGCTTCACCCGCCAAATCCATGGCGGTGCGAAATCCCAGCAGGCTGAAGAGGATGCCGCCACTGCTGATGGCATGAACAATGCCCGGCAGCCAGTTCTCCCCTGCGCCGGGTGCTCCCACGGTCACCAGCAGATTGCTCCAGTCCGAAGCGCTGAGCATCAGGACGGCCGAAATCAGGAGAGGAATGACCAGCTTCCAGCTGGTCAGGGTGTCAATCCAGCGGGCCAGGGTGCGCACCCCCGCCAAGTTCACCCAGGTCATCAGCACCAGCAGCAGAGCGGCGAAGGCCATGCCCCAGGGACTGAGCACCTGGCCTTGGCCGCCATCGAGGGTGAGCCAGGGCAGGTCGCTGGCCAGGTACTCGATCATCGCCAGCACCTCAATGGTGGGAAGGGCCAGGTAGGCCACCCAGGCGCACCATCCGCCGATGAACCCGGCCAGGCGGCCATGGCTGAGCATGGGGATTTGCGCCAGGGCGCCGGAGCTGGGTACCAGTGCCCCGAGTTCGGCGAAGACCATGGCCAGGCCAAAGGCCAGCACTCCGCCCAGGAGCCAAGCGATCAGGCTCGCAGCCCCGGCGCTGCGGGCGGCATAGAAGGGTGCGAACAGCCAGCCCGAGCCGATGGTGCCGCTCACCACCGCCAGGGTCAGGCTGCGCAGGCCGAGGCTGCGCGACAGGGCCATTCGAGGTGTTTCCTGCAGTGCTTTCCATCCTGGTCAGCTCTGGCTAGAGCGAAACCAGTGATCGTTCTTTTCGATGTCGGCTTTCATGCGTGCTGGAGTCACCGCCTTGATCGGCGCTGGTGCGCTCATGGCGTCTGCCCCGGCTTTGGCCTCCTGTCAGTTCCTCGCCCCCGTGGGCGGTAATGGCCAGAGCAACATCGTCACCAAGACCATCAGCCTGGGCAGCCCCTTGCCCTTCAGCCGCCCGAACTGGAACACCGATTTCTTCGTTAACCAGCCCTACAGCAGCTACAAGCTGTTCTTCACCGCCAACTCCTCGGTGAGCGCGACGTATCCGATTCAGGCCTACCTGAAGTTCACCGATGGCTCCAATCTCCAGGTCGTCAATGACTCCTATGCCCCCAATGTCGGCACCGGCCGTCAGTGGACCGTTCGTGCTGTTCCCGGCAAAACGGTGAACCAGGTGAACTTCAAGATCGGCGCCAGCGGCGATCAGGCGGCCACGGGCTTCACCTACCGGATCTCCGTCCAGGGCTGCAATTAGAGCAGGAAGTAGCGCTGCGCCATCGGCAGCACCTCGGCGGGTTCGCAGCTGAGTAGTTCGCCGTTGGCAAAGACCTCGTAGGTCTGGGGGTCCACCTCCACCTTGGGCAGGGCGGTGTTGTTTTTCATCGCCGCCTTGCTGATCCCACTGCGGGTATTGAGCACCGGGACGCAGGAGCGTTCCAGTCCCAGTCTCCGGGGTACGTCATTGTCCAGGGCCGCTTGACTCACGAAGGTGAGGCAACTGGGGGCCAAGGCTTTCCCGAAGGCGGCAAACATGGGCCGTCCATGGACGGGGCCAGGGGTGGGGATGGAGGCGTTGGCGTCGCCCATCTGGGCCCAGACGATGGAGCCCCCCTTGATCACGAGTTCTGGTTTCACCCCAAAGAAGCCTGGCTTCCACAGCACCAGATCCGCCAACTTGCCCACTTCCACAGAGCCCACCTGCTGATCGAGGCCATGGGCGATGGCAGGGTTGATGGTGGTCTTGGCGATGTAGCGCTTCAGGCGGGTGTTGTCGTTGCGGCCGCTGTCCTCGGGGAGTGCGCCCCGTTGCATCTTCATCTTGTGGGCCGTCTGGAAGGTGCGGGTGATCACCTCACCGACGCGGCCCATGGCCTGGGAGTCGCTGGCGATGATTGAGAAGGCGCCGATGTCGTGAAGGATGTCCTCGGCGGCGATGGTCTCGCGGCGGATGCGCGACTCGGCGAAGGCCACATCCTCCGGAATCTTCGGATCGAGGTGGTGGCACACCATCAGCATGTCGAGGTGCTCCTCGAGCGTGTTGCGGGTGTAGGGGCGCGTCGGGTTCGTGCTGCTTGGCAGGACGTTGGCTTCGCCACAGATTTTGATGATGTCGGGGGCGTGACCACCACCGGCCCCTTCGGTGTGGAAGGTGTGGATCGTGCGGCCGCCGATGGCTCGGATCGTGTCCTCGACAAAGCCCGCTTCATTGAGGGTGTCGCTGTGGATGCAGACCTGCACATCCATCCGATCGGCAACGCTCAAGCAGCAGTCGATGGCCGCCGGAGTGGTGCCCCAGTCCTCATGCAGCTTGAGCCCGCAAGCGCCGGCCTGGACCTGCTCCTCAATCGCCTCTGGGGTGGAGGCGTTGCCCTTGCCAAAGAAGCCCAGGTTGACCGGCAGCCCCTCAGCGGCCTGCAACATCCGGCTGATGTGGAAGGCCCCGGGGGTGCAGGTGGTGGCGTTGGTTCCCGTCGCCGGGCCGGTACCGCCGCCGAGCAAGGTGGTCACCCCACTGGCCAGGGCCGTTTCGATCTGCTGGGGGCAGATGAAGTGAATGTGGGTGTCGATCGAGCCCGCGGTGAGGATGTGTCCTTCCCCGGCGATGGCTTCGGTGCCTGGGCCCACGACGATGTTGACCCCTGCCTGGGTATCCGGGTTGCCCGCTTTGCCAATGCCGCAGATGAGGCCATCGCGGATGCCGATGTCGGCTTTGACGATGCCCCACCAGTCGAGGATCAGGGCATTGGTGATCACGGTGTCCACCGCTCCGGCTGCCCGCGTGGTCTGGGCTTGCCCCATGCCATCGCGGATGACCTTGCCGCCGCCGAATTTCACTTCATCGCCATAGACGGTGAGGTCCCGTTCCACCTCAAGGATCAGCTCTGTGTCCGCCAGGCGCAGGCGATCGCCGGTGGTGGGGCCGTAGGTCTCGGCGTACTGACGGCGGGAAATCCGGTAGGGCATGGGGTGTCCGTTCAGTCGAGGGGGCCGTTGATCAGGCCGTTGAAGCCAAAGACGCGTCGTCCGCCTGCGAAGGGAATCAGCTGCACTTCGCGGCTGTCGCCAGGCTCAAAGCGGATCGCCGTGCCCGCAGGAATGTCGAGCCGTTGTCCCCGGGTGGCCTCGCGGTCGAACTGCAGGGCGGCATTGGCCTCAAAGAAGTGGAAGTGGGAGCCCACCTGAACGGGGCGATCTCCGGTGTTCGCCACCAGCACCGTGGTGATGGGGCGTCCGCTGTTGAGCTCCAGCTCCCCTTGTTCGGGAATCAGTTCGCCGGGAATGAGTGCAGCCATGGCCGATCAGCGAATGGGGTCATGCAGGGTCACGAGCTTGGTGCCGTCGGGAAACACCGCCTCGATCTGGACTTCGTGGACCAGCTCAGGGATGCCCTCCATCACCTGATCTCGGCTCAGCCAGGTGGTCCCCTCGGCCATGAGTTCCGCCACGGTTTTTCCGTCCCGTGCTCCTTCGAGCACGAGGAAACTCAGCCAGGCCACCGCCTCGGGATGGTTGAGCTTGAGGCCGCGGTTCAACCGGCGTTCGGCCAAGAGGGCCGCGGTGACGATCAGGAGCTTGTCCTTCTCCTGAGGGGTCAGATGCATGGCGGGGCAGGAGCCTGATCCAGTTGATCAGAAGCCTTCACTCTGGTTGCGCGCTGGACCGTCCTCTGTTCAGGCTGAACACTCAGCCGCCTGCTCCAAGGGGTTTTCCTGAAAGGGCCAGACCCGGGGAAGCTCCGGCGGGGATTGCCCTTGGATGGAGCGAAGTAAGGCCCAGATGCGGCAGAACCAGAACCGGGCGGCTTGGCTGGAGGGGCCGCGATAGCGGGCCACCAGGCCCTGCTCGAGGGCGCCGCAGGCCATGGTTCCTTCGAGACCAGCGCGCTGCTGGCGGCAGGCTTGGAGTAATTCTTCGATGACAGCTGGGGGGAGTGGGTCCCCGGCGATCCAGGTCAGGGAGCCGAAGACCGGCTGGGCTGCCATGCCGTGTTCCCCCGTCAGAGCTGCATCCTTGAGCTCCAGGCGATCGACCAATTCCCAGCGTCCGCCGTTGGCTCCGCTGCGGTGGATCTCTAGGGCGGAACGCCAGCAGCCCTGCTCGAGGGACTCCCCCGCGGCGGTTCGCCCCAGGCGCACGACCTCCGCTCCGAGGAAGCTGGCACCCGGTTCCAGCTCGATACGGCAGGTCTGCTCGAACAGGCCATTGGCGTAGAGCACCAGCTCCTGCGGAAGCCATTCGAGTTGGCTGCCCTGTTTGAGTTCAAACCTCAAGGCTTGCCGAGACCAGCGTCCCTGCGGTTGTTGGCGGGAGCGTCCAACGCTTCCGTAGACCTTCTGGGCTGCGACGCTGGTGAGTAGGGCCTGGCTCTGGGGTGTGAGCTGGGCGCTGATCTCGAGTTCGTCACCACCGACCAAGCCCCCGGCGGTGTGCAGGATCGGCAGCTCGCAGTGGCCACTGCTCTGCCACTGGGCGCGCTGCAATTTGAGCGGGGAGCTGGCCTGTCCTTGGTGAATGGTTCGTTCGCCCCCCGCCGAGCCTCTTCGCTCGAACTGGAGCGCGACACGTCCCCTCCAGGTGGATTGCGACTCAGCCATGGCCGCATACTCCGGTCCCACCGGTCCAGCTTTGGTAACAATCGCCACAAAGGTCCAGTGCAGTGGCTCGTCAGGGTGATGGCCCTCGGGTCGCCTCAGGTGGAGCAGGGTTCAGCGATCGTGTTGGTGGAGCGCCGCCCCAAGGGCGTGCTGCCGGAGCCTGGACCCCAGGCGTTGACCTTGGCGTTGACGGCGGATGAGCGCACCAGCCTGCGGGGCCATCGCCGCAGTCGCTGCGGGCGGGATCTGGTGCTGCAGCTTCCCCGTGGTGCTGCCCTGCAGCCCGGTGATCAGCTTCTGAGTGACGACGGCTGTTGGCAGGTTCTGGTGGAGGCGGCACCGGAGCCGGTGATGCAGGTGCGCAGCGCTGAGCCCCTGGCTCTGCTGAAGGCTGCTTACCACCTGGGTAATCGCCACGTGGCGATGGAGCTGCATCCCGACCGCTTGGTTCTGTTGCAGGACAGCGTGTTGGCGGAGCTACTGCGCCAAAGGCAGCTGCAGGTGGACTGCCTGGATGCTCCCTTTCAGCCGGAGGCCGGTGCCTATGCGGGCGTTCCCCATGCCCACTCCCATGGCTGATCGGCAACTGGCGCGGCTCAGGCTCTATCAACTGGTGAGTCCGGCCTTGCCGGTGGGGGCCTTCAGTTATTCCGAGGGTCTTGAGGTCTTGGTTCAGGCCGGTCAGGTCACCTCCGAGCAGGCGATGGAGGATTGGCTCAGCGCTGAGTTGCGGCGTGGTGGGGTGGCGATTGAGGCCGCAGCGCTCGCGCCCTTGATGGCGTTCATGCGCGCCTGGAAAGACGGTGAGCCTCAGGCGGAGCAGGAGCTGCGCAGCCTTGATCAGTGGTTGCTGGTGCAGCGGGAATCAGCGGAGCTGCGGGCTCAGCAGCGGCAGATGGGGCGTTCGCTCCTGCAGTTGTTGGCGGATCTGGGCTGGCCCTTGCCCCGAGCCGGAACGTTGTTGGCCTGGCCGGCGGCCTATGCCTGGGCCTGCGCGGTTTTGGAGTTGGACTCCCCGGAGGTGGAGGAGGCCTACCTCTATTCCTGGGTCGCCAACCAGCTCAGTGCAGCGGTGCGCTTGGTGCCTCTTGGGCCAACCCAGGCCCAGCGGCTGCAGTTGAGGCTCGCTCCGCTTCTCGCTCAGCGGGCTCAGGAGCTGGCGTCGATGGATCCAGAGCAGCAGTGGAATGGCGGCGTCGGTGCGGGGCTGGCCCAGCTGCGCCACGCAGAGCTCTACTCCCGCCTGTTCCGCAGTTGAGCTGAGCACAATGCTGAGAATGAATTGGCGAAGGAGATGACCACCAGTCGTCTGCGGGTTGGTGTGGCTGGGCCCGTGGGTTCGGGTAAGACCGCCCTCGTCGAGGCCCTCTGCCGGCGCCTTCGCGATCGGTTGGAGCTGGCGGTGGTCACCAACGACATCTATACCCAGGAGGACGCCCAGTTCCTGACCCGCGCTGGCGCTCTGGAGCCCGGCCGCATTCGCGGTGTGGAAACCGGGGGCTGTCCCCACACGGCGATCCGGGAGGACTGCTCGATCAATCGAGCTGCCGTCGCGGACCTCGAGGCGGCCTACCCGAATCTTGATCTGGTGTTGGTCGAGAGCGGCGGCGACAACTTGGCGGCGAGTTTCAGTCCGGAGTTGGTGGACCTCTGCATCTACGTCATTGACGTGGCCGCCGGCGACAAGATTCCGCGCAAGGGAGGGCCCGGCATCACCCGCTCGGACCTGCTGGTGATCAACAAGATCGATTTGGCTCCGATGGTGGGGGCCAGCCTGGAGGTCATGGAGCGTGACACCGAGCGGATGCGCTCGGGCCGGAGCTGGTGCTTCACCAACCTCCACAGCGGCGAGGGCCTCGAGCAGGTCGAGGCGTTTTTGTTGCAACAGCTACCGAAGTAGCCGCCGATTGGTGGCCGTTGATACGGCACAAAGGGTGGTGAATCCTCGGGAGAATTTCCGCGAGTCTGATCAGTCTCGCAATTGCCGATTTGGTGCTTATTGCTACCCGTGAGCGCCTGCCTCGATCAATACATTCCTTGAACCGCTGAACGACGGCGGCGGCCTTCATTGATTCAAAGTTATGGCATCTCCTTTGATGCGAAAGTCTTCGTTGCGTCTGCTGACCGGTGCAACGGCTCTCGCCACCTCTGTGAGTCTGGTGGCTTGTGGTGGTGGTGATTCTGCCTCCAATGTTCAGTACGACGACACGGTCAAGGTCGGGATTCTTCACTCCTTGACCGGCACAATGGCGATCTCGGAGTCCACCCTGGTGGACACTGAGAAGATGGCTATTGATGAGATTAATGCCGCCGGTGGTGTCACCGTTGATGGCAAGAAATACAAGATTGAATACATCGTTGAAGACGGCGCTTCCGACTGGCCGACCTTCGCTGAGAAGTCCAAAAAGCTGATCGATCAGGACAAGGTGCCTGTGGTCTTCGGTGGTTGGACGTCAGCAAGCCGAAAGGCGATGCTGCCGGTCTACGAGTCGAAGGACGCGTTCCTCTACTACCCGATTCAGTACGAAGGTCAGGAGTGTTCCAAGAACATCTTCTACACCGGTGCAACTCCGAACCAGCAGTCGGAGCCTGCAACTGAGTTCATGTTCAAGAAGTCGCCTGCCGCTGGCAAGCCCTTCTTCCTGGTGGGATCCGACTACGTCTTCCCCCGCACCTCCAACACCATCACCAAGCAGCAGCTCAAGTCCCTGGGCGGCAAGGTGGTTGGCGAGGACTACCTGCCCCTGGGTAACACCGAGGTGGCTCCGATCATCGCCAAGATCAAAAAGGCGATGCCCAACGGCGGTGTGATCATCAACACCCTGAATGGTGACCAGAACGTTGCCTTCTTCAAGCAGATCCAGGACGCCGGTCTGACCCCGGCGAATGGCTACTACGTGATGAGCTACTCCATCGCGGAAGAAGAGATCAGCACCATTGGACCTGAGTTCCTTGAGGGCCACTACGGCGCCTGGAACTACATGATGTCGATCGATACCCCGGCATCGAAGAAGTTCGCCGCTGACTTCAAGAAGAAGTACGGCAGCAATCGCATGGTCGCTGACCCGCAGGAGTCGGCTTACAACATGGTCTACCTCTGGAAGGCCGCCGTTGAGAAGGCCAACAGCTTCGATGACGACAAGGTGCGCGAAGCCCTGATTGGTATCGAATTCGATGCGCCCCAGGGCAAGGTCAAGGTGATGCCGAACCACCACCTCTCCCAGACCGTGCGCATCGGTGAGATCACCAAGGACGGTCAGTTCAAGATCCTCCAGTCCACCAATGGTCCTGTGGCTCCCCAGGCCTGGAACCAGTACGAGCCCAGCTCCAAGGGCTACGCCTGCGACTGGACCGATGCCAACAAGGGTGAGCGCTACAAGCTCTGATCGCCCTCTCTGGTTGCTCTGACTGATGGAGGAGTCCTTCCGGGGGCTCCTCTTTTTCTGCTTTCTCCCTTGCTGCCCTGCTTCGGATTTCCGTGCAATTGCTGTTTGAAAGCCTCTTCAACGGAGTGGCCATCGGCTCGGTCTTGCTGATGGCCGCCCTTGGATTGGCGATTGTGTTCGGCTTGATGGGGGTGATCAACCTCGCCCATGGCGAGCTGATCATGCTCGGCGCCTACACGACCTACGTCGTGCAGCTGATCTTCAAGCTGCCGGCCTTTGAGCCCGTTTACAACCTTTATGTCTTGGTGGCGATTCCGCTGGCCTTCGTGGTGAGCGGCGTTGTCGGAATCCTGCTGGAGCGCACGGTCATTCGCCGTCTCTACGGCAATCCCCTGGAGACCCTGCTGGCGACCTGGGGCGTGAGCCTGATCCTCCAGCAGTTTGTGCGCAGTGTTCCGCTGGCGACGGCTGCTGGAGTGGTTCTCGCCTTGGTGGTGGGCTTCAGCTTGCCGCTGCTCTTGCCGGCCCCCTGCTCGAAGGCCCGCGGGCGCGGCTGGTGCGTGCCGGCTGCTGGGCCACCTCCGCGCTTGCCGGGGTGCTGTTGGCCGGCGGACTGGCCTCCCAGATCTCGCGGATTGCCCGGGCGACCTCCCGCAACGTTGATGTGACTGCGCCCCAATGGATGCGCGGCGGCCTGGAGTGGGCCGATCTCACCCTGCCGGTGCCCCGGTTGGTGATCATCGCGATGACGGTGGTTTCTGTTCTGGGCGTCACCCTGTTCCTCAACCGCAGCGTTTGGGGAACACGCATACGGGCGGTGACCCAGAACCGCACGATGAGCGACTGCCTGGGCATTCCCACCGACACGGTCGATGTCCTGACCTTTGGCATCGGTTCTGGACTGGCGGGAATCGCTGGTGTGGCTGTCTCGTTGTTGGGTTCGGTGGGGCCGAACGTCGGGGGTTCCTACATCGTGGGCTGCTTCATGGTTGTGGTGCTGGGCGGCGTCGGCAACCTCTTTGGCGCCGTTCTGGCGTCCTTCGCGATTGGTTGGCTGACCGATCTGATCGGCGCCGGCCGTCTGCTCAGCCTCTGGCCGGCCATGCCGTCGCCGCTGGCAGCCACGGTGAAGTTTTTTGCGACCACGAGCATGGCCCAGGTGATGGTCTTCGCCCTGATCGTGCTCTTCCTGCAATTCCGTCCCGCGGGCTTGTTCCCGCAGAAGGGACGCATGGTGGAGGCCTGAACCAATGTTTGTACGCCTTCAACAGTCCCGCTGGCCAAAGCTGCTGCTTTGGGTGGTGATCATCGCTGCGATCGTCGCGGCTCCGGCCGTCCTTCCCGTCTTTCGACTCAACCTGCTGGGACGCTTTCTCTCCTTGGCGATCGTCGCCCTGGGCATCGATCTGATTTGGGGCTTCACGGGGTTGCTCAGCCTTGGGCAGGGCATCTTCTTTGCCTTGGGGGGCTATGCGGCCGCCATGTATCTGCAGCTGAATAGTTCAGCGGGTTTCCCCAATGGGATTCCGGAGTTCTTCGGTCTCTACGGCGTGAAGCAACTCCCGGCGTTCTGGGTTCCGTTCCATTCGCCCCTGTTCACCCTTGTGGCGATCTGGCTCATCCCCGCGGTGTTGGCCGCTGTTCTGGGGAACCTGGTTTTCCGCAACCGCATTAAAGGGGTCTACTTCTCGATCCTGACCCAGGCGGCCCTGCTGGTCTTTTTCAACTTCTTCAACGGCCAGCAGAAATTGATCAATGGCACCAACGGTCTCAAGACCGATGTGACCCAGCTGTTTGGTCAGATGGTGGGTTCACCAGAGATGCAGCGCGGCTTCTTCTGGTTCACCGCCTTGATGGTGATTGCGGCCTGGGCCGTTGTGCGCTGGGTGGTTCGTGGCCGCTTTGGCGATGTGTTGATCGCCATTCGCGATGACGAGCCCCGGCTGCGCTTTGCGGGGTTCAACCCCACCTTGTTCAAGACGATCGTCTTCGCGATTGCCGGTGGTCTGGCCGGCATCGGCGGAGCGCTCTACACGGTGCAATCGGGCATCGTTTCGCCTCAGTACATGACCGTTCCCTTCTCGATCGAGATGGTGATTTGGGTCGCCGTTGGCGGACGGGGAACCTTGGTGGGGGCGATCTTGGGTGCCGTGGCGATCAACTACGCCAAGAGCCTCGTGAGTGAAGCCATGCCCCAGAGCTGGCTGTTCATCCAGGGCGGTCTGTTCATCCTTGTGGTCACCGCTCTGCCGGAGGGTGTGATCGGTTGGTGGCGTAGCGACGGCCCCCGCAACCTGCTCTCGCGCCTGGGCATCGCCCGGCGCATGGGGACCTACCCGCAACTGGAACTGGAAGGACAAGAGGAGGTTCAGCCATGAGTGCACCGTTGCTTGAGCTGAGCCAGATCACCGTCAGCTTTGACGGCTTTCTGGCCCTGCGCGATCTAAATCTCAGCCTCCAGCCCGGGGAGCTGCGGGCGGTGATCGGCCCGAATGGGGCTGGCAAGACCACCTTCTTGGATGTGATTACCGGCAAGACCGCTCCGACGGAGGGGGATGTGGTGTTCAAGGGCCGCTCCTTGGTGGGCCGCGCGGAGCACCGCATTGCCCGGTTGGGGATTGGTCGCAAGTTCCAAAGCCCGCGGGTGTTTGAGAAGCTCAGCGTTCAGGAGAATTTGGCCTTAGCGGTCAGCCGGCCGAAGCAGCCCTGGCCCCTGCTGTTTGGCGGTCTCGGTTCAGGGGAGCGCGATCGGGTTCAACACCTCATGGGCATCGTCAACCTGCAGAGCCGCGCCGATTGGCAGGCCGGAGCGCTCTCCCATGGCCAGAAGCAATGGCTGGAGATCGCGATGCTGGTGGGACAGGACCCCGATCTGCTGCTGGTGGATGAACCGGTGGCGGGCCTGACCGATGAGGAGACCGACCTGACGGCCGATTTGCTCAAGTCCCTCGCTGGTGATCACACCGTGCTGGTGATCGAGCACGACATGGAGTTCATCCGCCGCTTGGAGAGTCCCGTGACGGTGCTGCACCAGGGCCACGTCCTCTGCGAGGGAACGATGGATCAGGTGCAGGACGATCCCCGGGTGATTGAGGTCTATCTCGGAACATCAGAGGAGGAACACCCATGACCGCCCTGCTGGAGATCCGCGGGCTGAACACCTATTACGGCGAGAGCCACATCCTGCGCGATGTCGATCTCACCGTGAATGCCGGGGAGATGGTCTGCCTGATTGGCCGCAATGGGGTGGGAAAAACCACCCTGCTGAAGTCGTTGATCGGTTTGCTGCGGGCCCGTCAGGGCACGATCGTGTTCAACGGTGCGGCCCTGGACCGCCAGGCTCCCCACCAACGGGCGCGCGCTGGTGTGGGCTACGTCCCCCAGGGGCGCGAGATCATTCCGCAGCTGACGGTTGAGGAGAACCTGATGCTCGGCATGGAGGCCCTCCCCGGCGGATTGGCCCGCCACCGCCGCATTGATCCCTTCGTCTATGAGTTGTTCCCGATCCTGAGGGAGTTTTTACCCCGCAAGGGCGGGGACCTGAGCGGCGGTCAACAGCAGCAGTTGGCGATTGCCCGTGCCCTGCTGGGTCAGCCCAAGCTCCTGCTGTTGGACGAGCCCACCGAAGGGATTCAGCCCAACATCGTGCAGGACATTGAGTCCGCGGTGCGCCGGATCATTGCTGAGACCGGCATCGGTGTTCTGCTCGTCGAGCAGCACCTGCACTTCGTTCGCCAGGCCGATCGCTACTACGCGATGCAACGGGGGGGCATCGTGGCCAGCGGTCCCACCGGTGAGCTCAGTCAGGACGTAGTCAATCGCTTCCTCAGCGTCTGAGCTCAGTCCGCCAGAAGTGGATCAAAGAGCGCTCTGACCTCTTCCAAGCTGAGGGGAGTCAGAGCGGCTCCATCCACGCTGGTGATGGGCCTGCAGCTGAGGCTGTTGATCAGCAGCCAACGGTCGCCGTCTTGGGGTGTGGCATCCAACTGCGATTCTGTGGCTAGGCCACGCTCAAGCAGTTGCCCCCGCATGACCCCGGGGAGACAGCCGCTGCTGAGCGCGGGCGTGAGCCATTGCCCTTGACGCTGCACCAGCAGGTTGGCGGCGGTCCCGCAGCAGAGTTCACCGCTGGTGCTCAGCAGTAGGGCGTCTTCGGCTCCGGCGCCGCGGGCCTCGCGGCGGGCTTGCACCGCCTGCCCGTAGGCAAAGGTCTTGCAATGGCTCAGGCGGCTGGAGCCATTGCGCCGCTCATGGCGACTGATGATGACCTGAACCGGCTCAAACGTCGGGGTGTGGGCGCTGAGCTGCAGCCAGAAGCGCGGATCCAGGGCGTTTGGGCGATCCAGACCGCGGCCGCCGCTGCCGGCACTCCAGTTCAGCCGCAGGGCGCCCTGGCCTGCAGGCAGGTCGCAACGCGCAATCGCTTCCTCCACCAGTGGTTGGACCACGGCCGTTTGGGGCGGTTCGGGCAGGCCCAGCAGCGCCGCACTACGGCGCCAGCGCTCAAGGTGGGGCTCCAGCAGACGGGCACGTCCGTCCAGCACCAGCACCGTTTCGAACAGGCCATCGGCGAGCAGCAGGCCGCGGTCATTCAGGGGGAGTTGCAGGGCGTTGGCTTCGCCCCAGCGCCCATCGCTCCAGACCAGGCTGTGGCCTGTCATGCCAGGGCCTCCAGCAGCGGGTTCAGCTTCCAACCCAGCTCCTCGGCTTCAGCTTTGGGATCGGAGTCGGCCACGATGCCGCAGCCCGCATGGCAGCGCAGGGTGGTGCCGTGTTGCAGCACGGTGCGGATCAAGATGCTGCTGTCGAAGCTGCCATCCCAATCCCGCCGTAGCAAGGAGCCGCAGTAGGGCCCGCGGGCCACGGGCTCGAGTTCAGCGATGCGCTGGCAGGCCCGTAACTTGGGCGCCCCTGTGATCGAGCCCCCCGGCCAGCAGGCCTCGAGCAGGTCCACCCAGTCGGCTCCGGCTTTCAGTTGCCCGGTCACCACAGAGGTGAGGTGGTGGACCTGCGCGTAACTCTCCAGTCCGACCAGTTGCGGGACTTGGATCGAGCCGCTTTGGCAGACCCGACCCAGGTCGTTGCGCAGCAGGTCCACGATCATCACGTTCTCGGCGCGGTCTTTGCTGCTGCAGACCAAGTCCGCCGCCTGGTCGGCGTCCTGCTCCGGATCGGATCTCCGCGGCCGGGTGCCTTTGATCGGCCTGGTCTCCACCTGGCCGCTGGGGCTGACCTGCAGAAAGCGCTCCGGCGAGGCGGAGATCACCGCTTCTCCGGGGGCCACGACCAGGCCGGCGAAGGGGGCGGGGCAGCGCCGCCGCAGCCGCTCAAACAGCTGCAGCGGGTCGGCGGGAGCGGGCAGCTCAGTGGAGCAGTAGGCGGTGAGGTTGGCCTGAAAGATGTCTCCGCTGGCGATCCGTTCGCGGATCTGCTGGACCCCATCGCTGAACTGCTCTGGGCTGGTCTGCCACTGCCAGTCCGCAATGGCCGCCGCTGCTGCTGGGCCGGGGCTACTGGCTGCCAGTCCTGAGGCCCAGGTGGCCATGGCTTCGAGGCGCTCTGGATCGACCCCCTCCAGCCAGAGGGTGCGCTCCTGCAGGTCAAAGCGAAAGATGGGGTCGTGGCGCGCCATCCAGAGGGTCGCCATCGCATCGGGCTTCCAGTGCGCCGCGGGTTCCACCCAGGCCGCCGCCTCGTAGCTCAGCCAGCCGCACCAGTGCCCTTCCCCGAGCTCCCGCAAGGCCGCAAACGGATCGCGGCTTTCGCTTTCCCCGGGGAGGCCGCGGCAGACGATCTGCTCGAGCGGGTCGGCGGCCAGGCTGGCCCAGCGCCCCAAGTCGCTGCCGTCCCCATCCAGCCAGATCAGCCCCTCTGGTCCAAAACGGGCGGCGAGGTGGCGGGCTAGATCAGCGGGTTCGATCCAGGGCAGCGGCGCTCTGGCCATCACTCAGCGGCTCGCCAGATCGGGGCGCCCGGCCTCGATCAGGGCCGCATCACGAATGCGGCAGCTGTCGCAGACGCCGCAGGGCTGCTCGCCGCCGCTGTAGCAGCTCCAGGTTTGATCAATCGGGACCCCCAAGCGCAGAGCCTCTTCGACGATCTTGGTCTTGCTCCACTCCACCAGGGGGGCCCAGAGCTGGGTGCCATGGCCCTCGCGGCCGGCTTTGCTGGCCAGGTCGGCCAGGGTCTGGAAGGCGCCGAGGTAATCCGGACGGCAGTCCGGGTAGCCGGAGTAGTCGACGGCATTGACCCCCAGGACCAGCCGCTCGGCCCCGCGCGCTTCCGCCAGGCTCAGGCCGATGGCGATGAAGACCGTGTTGCGTCCAGGGACATAGGTGCTGGGGATGACGCCCTCCTGCACCCCCTCGTTGGGCACATCCATGGCGGTGTCGGTCAGGGCGGAGCCGCCCCAGGCGGCCAGGTTGACGTGAATGCTCTGGTGCTCGGCGAGGCCCAGGGTCTGGGCGACGGCCGCGGCGGCCTGCAGCTCGCGCCGGTGGCGCTGGCCGTAGTCGAAGGAGAGGCCGATCACGCGGTAGCCCTCCGCTTGGGCGAGGGCGGCGGCGGTGGCGGAATCCAGCCCTCCGGAGAGCAGGGCGATCGCAGTGGGCAAGGTTTCGGTGGAGGGCACCGACTCCATGATGCCCACTCGCCTCAGCGCACCCCCAGCCACTTGTGGGATTGCAGGCTCAGGCGCCAGCGGGGCTGGGACTGCACAAACTCCAGGGCCAGGGCCTGGCCTTCGCGGCAGTCCCAGCCCGGTTGCAGCAGCCAGGTCGCCTGGGGGGCCTGGCTGGCGCTGACCTCGGCAAAAAGCAGATCGGCAGCCTCATGCACCACGACCTTCAGCTCATCGCAGCGTTGCAGCAGCTCGGCCCTGGGAGGTTGATGGCGCTTGGGGGAGAGGCTGATCCAGTCGGGTGATCCCGTCAGGGGATCCACGCCGCTGGTTTCCAGGTGGATGGGCAGCGAGCAGTGCTGGCGGATGGCCGCGCTGAGCGCGTCGAGGTTGTGGTGCAGCGGTTCGCCGCCCGTGAGTACAACGAAGGCCGCGCCCGCTGAGGCCGCCTCTGCGCAGGCCAAGGCCAGTTCCTCAAGGCTCTGCTGCGGGTGCACCTCGGCGGGCCAGGAGTGCTTGGTGTCGCACCAGCTGCAACCGACCCTGCAGCCCCCCAGGCGAATGAAAAAGGCGCTGCGGCCGGCATGGAGGCCCTCCCCCTGCAGGGAGTGGAAGGTCTCCACGACGGGTAGGCCGCTGGAGCCCAATGGCTCCTGCTCACTCATGCCGCCGAGATGTTCGCCCCTTGGGCAATCGCTTCACTGGGGCTGGAGGGCAGGCGCTGTTGCGCCGCTTCGATCAGACCACGGAAGAGCGGGTGGGGTTGGCCCGGGCGGGAGAGGAATTCCGGGTGGTACTGGCAGGCGGTGAAGAAGGGGTGGTTCTTCAGCTCGATCAGCTCCACCAGGCGGCCATCGGGGGAGGTGCCGCTGATCTCGTAGCCCGACTCCAGGAAGAGGTTGCGGTAGGCGTTGTTGAACTCGTAGCGGTGGCGGTGGCGCTCGTAGACCACCTCATCGCCATAGAGGCGGTGGGCCAGGGTGCCGGGCGCGACGCGGCAGGGGTAGACCCCGAGGCGCATCGTTCCGCCCAGATCGACCACATCCTGTTGCTCGGGCAGTAGGTGAATCACCGGGTGCGGGCTGTCGGCGTTCAGTTCGGCGCTGGTGGCTCCCGTCAGTCCGGCCTGGTTGCGGGCCCACTCGATCACGGCACATTGCATCCCGAGGCAGAGGCCCAGGAAGGGGACCCGCTGCTCCCGGGCCCAGCGGATGGCCGCCACCTTGCCGTCGACGCCCCGGTTGCCAAAGCCACCGGGGACGACCACGGCATCCATGCCGCGCAGCAGGGCCTCCGGCCCTTGCTCTTCGATTTGCTCGGCACAGATCCAATGCAGATCCAGGGCGGCATCGCGGTCGATGCAGGCATGGCGCAGGGCTTCGACCACCGAGAGGTAGGCGTCGTTGAGCTGCACGTACTTGCCCACCAGAGCCACCTTCACGGAGGGGCCGGGGTTGCGCAGCTTGGCGACCATCTGCTCCCAGCGCTGCATGTCGGACTCGTGGTCCGTCAGGCCCAACAGATCGAGCACCTCGCGGCAGAGCCCCTCCTTCTCGAGGGTGATCGGAACGGCGTAGATGCTGTCGGCATCCAGGGCGGGGATCACCGCCCGGGTGGGGACGCCGCAGAAGCCTCCGATCTTGCCCTTCAGCTCCTCATTGATCTCGCGGTCGCTGCGGCAGACCAGGACGTCGGGCTGGATGCCAATGGAGCGGAGCTCCTTGACCGAGTGCTGGGTGGGCTTGGTCTTGAGTTCGCCTGAGGTGCCGATGTAGGGCAGCAGGGTCACGTGCACGTAGGCCAGGTCGTTGCGGCCCACATCCCCCCGGAATTCGCGGATGGCTTCGAGGAAGGGCAGGGACTCGATGTCACCGACCGTGCCGCCGATCTCGGTGATCACCACATCGGCACCGCTGTTGGCGGCCACCCGATGGATTCGTTCTCGGATCTCACCGGTGATGTGGGGAATCACCTGCACGGTGCCGCCGTTGTAGTCGCCGCGGCGCTCCTTGTTGATGACCGACTGATAGATCGAACCGGTGGTCACGCTGTTCAGGCGCGACATGGCGGTGTCGGTGAAGCGCTCGTAGTGACCCAGGTCCAGGTCGGTCTCGGCGCCGTCTTCGGTGACGAAGACCTCACCGTGCTGGAACGGGCTCATCGTGCCCGGGTCCACGTTTAAGTAGGGGTCGAGCTTCAGGATCGAGACGCTGTAGCCGCGGCTCTTGAGCAGGCGGCCCAGGCTGGCCGCCACGATCCCTTTGCCGATGCTGGACACCACGCCACCGGTCACGAAGACGAATTTGGCCATGGCTCTTGAAGCGACCCTTCAATGTACCGGCCTGATCTAGGGGCCCTCGCCGCGAAGGCTTATTGATCCAGCAGGCTGCGGAGCATCCAGGCGGTTTTTTCGTGGATCTGCAGCCGTTGGGTGAGCAGATCGGCCGTGGGTTCATCGCTGGCGGCATCGGCCAGGGGGAAGATGCTGCGGGCGGTGCGGGCCACGGACTCATGGCCGCTGACCAGCAGCCGAACCATCTCCAGGGCGGCGGGTTGCTGGGGGGCTTCCTGAATGGAGGCGAGCTTGGCCAGGCTGCTGCCGCCATGGGGGGCGACGACCCCGAGGGCGCGGATGCGTTCGGCGATGACGTCCAGGGCGGTCCAGAGCTCCGTGTACTGGTCCATGAACATCAAATGGAGCGTGTTGAACATCGGCCCCGTGACGTTCCAGTGGAACCCGTGGGTGTTGCCGTAGAGGACATAGGTGTCCGCCAGTAGGCGGCTGAGGCCCTGGGCGATCTCCTGGCGCTGGGCCTCGGGGATGCCGATGTCAATGCTGGGCATGGAATTGGCCATCACGCGCTCTCCCTTGGCTGGGCTCTGCCCGATTGATAGCTGGATTTTCAGCCGCTGGGAGCGCTGTCTCCGTCGATGTTCAGCAAGTAGTCGTGCACCCGGCAGCGGCGCTGGGGTTGCCGCAGCTTGAGCAGGGCGCGGGTTTCGATCTGGCGGACGCGCTCCCGGGAGAGGTGCAGGTCTTCGCCGATCTGGGAGAGGGTTTGCGGGGTGTCGTTCTCCAGGCCGAAGCGCAGGCGGATGACCTCGGCCTCGCGGCCGCTCAGCTCCTCGAGGAGGGCTTCGAGGTCGTCGTGGAGTTGGGTCTTAGTCAGGGCCTGCTCCGGGGTGGCGTGGCCGTCCTCCAGCAGATCCCCCAGCTCCGTGTCTTGGTCGCGGCCCACCCGGGTGTCCAGGGAGACCGAGCGCGGCACCCGCATCAGGGTGAGGCGAATCACCTCTTCGCTGAGGCCCAGTTCCTTGGCGAGGTCGGCCACGGAGGCCAGACGTCCGTGTTCGCTGGCGATCTGGCGCTGCGCTTTTTTGATCCGGTTGAGCTTCTCGGTGACGTGAACCGGCAGGCGGATCGTGCGGCTTTGGGTGGCGATGGCCCGGGTAATCCCCTGGCGGATCCACCAGTAGGCGTAGGTGCTGAAGCGGAAGCCGCGGGTGGGGTCGTACTTCTCCACCGCCCGCTCGAGGCCCAGGGTGCCCTCCTGCACGAGGTCCAGCAGCTCCATGCCCCGTTGCTGGTATTTCTTGGCGACGGCCACCACCAGGCGCAGGTTGGCCTGGATCATCCGATCTCGGGCCCGGCGCCCCTGGTGGAGCGCCTGCTTGAGTTCGGCGATGCTCAGCTCCGAGAGGGTGGCCCAGGCTTCATGGCCTGCCTTGAGGGACTCTTTGAGCTCGGCGCCGCTGCGCTGCTGGTGTTCGGACCAGAGCTGAAGGCTGGGCCAGTGCCCCAGATGGGAGGCCAACTGTTGGCGGCTGTGCTCCAGCTCCTCCAGGACCTGGACTTCCGGCGATTGTTGGGCGAGTGTGCGGCGTTCCTGCAGCAGCCGTTCGCGACGCTGGACCAGCCGGGCCAGGGTGAGTTCCTCCTCATGGCTGAGCAGGTCAACGCGACCGATGTCCTGTAGATACAGGCGCACCAGGTCACTGCTGCCGCGCTTTTTGCCGGAGTTTGCTGGTGGACGGGGAGGACCTTTGGCCATAGGCCGATGGCGATTGCCACCATCAAGCTTCAGGTCTCAACTGAGACAGTGCCCAAAAGCCTTTGTTTGTATTCGGGTTCTGCCGGGAAGGATCAGTCCTCCTCGTCCACCCAGGTGCTGGCCACATGCAGCTCCTCGAGCTGCTTCTCGGCCACGCCGCCGGGGGCGCTGGTCATCAGGCAGCGCGCCTGTTGGGTCTTGGGGAAGGCGATGGTGTCGCGGATGGACTCCTCGCCCGCCAGCAGCATCACCATCCGGTCGACCCCGAAGGCCAGGCCGCCGTGTGGCGGGGCGCCCATGTCGAGGGCTTCCATCAGGAAGCCGAACTGGGCATTGGCCTCCTCCAGGGGCAGGCCCACGGTCTCCAGCACCTGGCGCTGCAGGGCCGAATCGTGGATGCGCAGAGAGCCGCCACCGAGCTCTAGGCCGTTGAGCACCAGGTCGTAGGCCTGGGCGCGGGCGCCGGGCAGGGTCTCGGCCCAGGCGGCCGGATCGCTGCCGAGGTCGTCGGTGTTTGGGGCGCAGAAGGGGTGGTGCAGCGCCTCGTAGCGGTTCTCGTCGGCGTTGAACTCGAACATCGGGAAATCCACCACCCAGAGGAAGTTCCAGCTGTCGTTCTCGCCGTCGGCTTTGACCATGCCCAGTTCCCGGGCCAGGTACTGACGGACGCGGTCCAGGGCCTTGTTGACCGTTGCGGTGTCGCCGGCCCCGAACAGGATCAAGGTGCCGGGCTCGGCGCCAGTGCGCTTCAGCAGCTCCGCCTTCTTCTCGTCGCTGAGGTTGTCCTTGATGGCGCCGATCGTGTCGATCTCACCGCCTTCGCGGACGCGGATGAAGGCCAGGCCGCCGGCGCCGGCTTTTTGGGCTTCGCTGAAGACATCGCCGCCGGGTTTGATGCGGACGTTGGAGACGGCGTCGTTGCCGCCGGGGACGGCGATGCATTTGACCGAGCCCCCGGAGGCCACGGCGCCGCTGAAGACCTTGAAGCCCATGTCAGCCACCAGGTCGCTGACGTTGACCAGCTCCATGCCGTAGCGGGTGTCGGGGCGATCGGTGCCATAGCGCTCCATGGCCTCGTGCCAGGTCAGGCGCGGGAAGGGTCGGGGCAACTCGATGCCTTTGACGCTCTTCCAGATGGCGGCGATCAGGGATTCGTTGAGCTCCAGGATCTGCTCCTGATCCATGAAGCTCATCTCCATGTCCAGCTGGGTGAATTCCGGCTGACGGTCGGCCCGCAGGTCCTCGTCGCGGAAGCAGCGGGCCACTTGGTAGTAGCGCTCGATGCCGCCCACCATCAGCAGCTGCTTGAACAGCTGGGGGGATTGGGGCAGTGCAAACCACTCGCCGCCGCAGACCCGGCTGGGGAGGATGTAGTCGCGGGCGCCTTCGGGGGTCGAGCGCGTCAGCACGGGTGTCTCGACCTCGATGAAGCCCTGCTCTTCGAGGAAGCGACGCGCGGTCTGGATCGTCTGGGCCCGCAGGCGCAGGTTGCTGTTCATGCGCTCGCGGCGCAGGTCGAGGTAGCGGTGGCGCAGCCGCAGCTCCTCGCGGGTGTTCTCCTCGTCGTGCACCGAGACGGCAAAGGGCAGGTTGCCCTTGACGCTGTTCAGCACGCGGATGGAGCTGGCCAGCACCTCGATCTGACCGGTGGAGAGCTTGTCGTTAATGGCATCGGCGGGGCGCTCGCGCACCTTGCCCTCCACCTGGATCACTGTTTCGTTGCGCAGGTGTTCCGCCACGGCGAACATCTCGGCGCCGTTGTCGGGGTCGACGGTGATTTGAACGGTGCCGCTGCGGTCGCGCAGATCGATGAAGATCACACCGCCGTGGTCACGGCTGCGGTCGACCCAGCCGCACAGCTGCACAGCCTGGCCGGTGGCGCTCTGACGCAGGTCGCCGCATCCGTGGCTGCGCATGGGGAAACAAGTGGGTGATCGGCGATTGTCCCACTTGGAGTGGGCTCAGCGCCGGTAGAAGGGGCGCCTGACCACCTCGGCGGCTTCGGCTTTGCCCCGGATTTCGACGGCCAGGCTGGTGCCGAGCTTGGCGGCGCCGGTGGCCACGCTGGCCAGGGCAATCCCGGCCTGCAGGCTCGGGGACCAGGTGCCGCTGGTGACGGTTCCAACCACCTCTCCGTTCTGGAGAACCGGGTAGCCATGGCGGGGGATGGCGCGGCCCTGGAGCTTCAGCCCAACCAGGCGCCGTTTCAGCCCGTCAGCGGTTTGCTGCTCGAGGACCGGGCGGCCGATGAAGTCCTTGGGCATCTCCAGGTGCACCAGCCAGCCCAGGCCGGCCTCCAAGGGCGAGGTGCTGGCATCCATGTCACTGCCATAGAGATGCATGCCCGCCTCCAGTCGGAGGGTGTCGCGGGCACCCAGGCCGCAGGGTTTGACGCCCCGCTCCAGGCAGGTGGTCCAGAAGCGTTGGCCGGCATCGGCGGAGAGCAGCAGCTCAAAGCCGTCCTCACCGGTGTATCCGGTCCGTCCAACGAACGCCTCACCCAGGCCAGGCAGCGTCAGCTCCCGGTGGCCAAAGCGCGGCAACCCAGCGAGGGAGCAGCCCGCCAACTCCTCCAGGAGCTGTGCGGTCTCCGGTCCCTGTAGGGCCAGCAGCGTGCCGGAGCCCTTCAGGTCGATCAGCTCGATGCCGGCGGGCTCCAGCTGGCTGCGCATCCAGGCCGTGTCGCTCTCTGCGCAGGCGGCGTTGATCACCAGCACCAGTTCGTGGACCTGCTCGTTCTCCAGCCAGCCACGGTCGTAAATGATCAGGTCGTCCCGGATGCCCCCTTCGGCATTGAGCAGGACCGAATAGCAGGCCTCGCCAGGCCCAATCCGAAAGAGGTCGCTGGGCACCAGGCCCTGCATGGCGTCCTTGACGTTGGCTCCCCGCAGGCGCAGGACGCCCATATGGGAGATGTCAAACAGGCCGCAGTGCTCACGGACGGCTTGGTGCTCGTCGATCAGGCCGCTGAATTGCACGGCCATCTCCCAGCCGGCAAACGGGACCATCCGTCCGCCGGCCTCCCGCGCCGCATCGAAGAGCGGCGTGCGCTGGAGGGAAGGCGAGGCGGCCATGGCAGTCCAATGCTCAGGCGGATCCTATGGATCTTGTTCAACAAGGGGAAGAGAACCCGGAGCTTTGCGGCTTCCTATGGCCGCCACGGGACGGCCTGATTACGGTTGGCAGCCCAAGCCTCCAAAGCGATAGGCCCGCGTCCCTGCTGCAGAAGTTGCCGCCACTGCGCCTCCCCCAAGGGGGTGGAATTGGGTTGGTGCCGTCTGCGCAAGCTGCCGATTCATCCGGAGCTGGCAGGCGAGTTGTGGTGCCATCACTGGACGGCTCGGCCGCCACGTCTGCCCGTGGTCGGTCAGGGGGATGGTCTTCAGCCGGCGGTGCGCGATCGGCAGCTCGCCCTCACGGACGTCCTCGAAAGCTGAAGCAAAACCGAAGATTTCTGATCTCTTCTGTTTTGTTGTCTGGGCGTCCTGGATTGCCGGGCTGTAGGTGTCAAGCTGAGCCGATCAGGTTTTGGGGTACGGGAGGTCAAAGACGCATGCTCACGTCCACCATCGCGACCCCGATTGAGTTGATGTCCGCCCAGGTGGACAGCGAGACCCTCTCGTTCCCCACCGGTGCTGCGATCTTCAGCAGTGGCCAGACGGCTAACGCCATTTACGGCGTGCGCCGCGGCATCGTCGAGGTGATTGATGCCAACGGCGACAAGCTCTGCTGCAGGCCGGGTGAGTTGTTCAGCTACCAGGACATCGTTTGGAAGGACGGTGTCTATCGCAATGACGCCGTCGCCCGCACGCCGGTGGAGTTGGTCAAGCTCGATCGCCTGCGCTTCCTGAACCTGCTGCATAACCACCCGACCCTGGCGGTGCAGTTGATCGCCCAGCAGCACGAGCGCCTGCGTGAGCAGCGTGCCAGCGGCACCTGCGCCTACTGAATCAGCGATCCAGCAGGAAGAGCAGACTGCGCACCACCTTGGCTTCCCCAGGTTGTGGCGGGGTAGTTAAACCA